>DAHVPA010000011.1 GCA_027318525.1 Candidatus Cloacimonadota bacterium
CGGATCTAGGTGGCCAGTGCCGCATCGTCGTCGCCTCTGGAAACGTCGCCTCTCCCAGAGACGACTACCGGAAAACCCCGGGCCGTTGGAAAGAGGTCGGCCTCATGAACGCCGCCGGCAGGCTGGTATGCCTCCAGGCCAGCCCGGAGATCTACGCCGATATCAAGGCCTGCGAACCGCTGATGGCATGTCTTTGATTTGGCAGAAGAAGAGAAGCAGAAAGACAGATACAGTATTATTCTGTCTATCCTGGAAAAGTTTTAACCCAAAGGATTAGGGACAGCAGTTTTAGAAACGAACTGGCAGCCTGACGCTATTTCAACAGCAATAACTTACGCGTGAGCGACTTTCCGCCAGATACCAATCTGTAATAATAAATCCCGCTGGGCAAAGCTTGCCCGGCATTGTTCAACCCATTAAACTCCAGCTTATAAACTCCTGATTTCGCCTCATTATTGAGCAGCTTGCGCACTGTTTCTCCTTTGGCATTGTAAATTGTCAAATCAGCCGGACCGGTTTTTGACAATGAGAATTCAATGCTAGTCTTACCCATAAAAGGATTGGGATAGTTTTGCTTCAGGCTGAAAACCGGTGGGGTAGCTTGATTGTCCTCTCCTGATGTATTATTGATGATCAGCAGGTCAGATTCCCGGCTGAAATCATAGGAGCCGGAGTAATTCAGATAAGCGCTGCGGATGCTGATCCGATAGATACCGGGATTTATCATGGTTGAATAGGAGGCAACTGCTGAGCTGTCTTGCGACACTCCTTCAGGTCCATCAATTGCTAATAGGTAATAATTCGGTGCCAGCCGTCCGGAAAGACTATCGGCAAGGGTTTCCAAGCCCCAGTTCAGACTCAGGTTGCCTTCGGATATCTCGAACTGCAGATTTACCGGTCGTCTCAGGAAGTTTATTACATTGGCATTGAGGGAGGTGGTCTGGCTTGATACCACAGCCACATCAGGGATCAGGATTGTCAGGCATTCATCCATCTCCGCCTTCAGATAAGGATAAATCCCCTGATAAGCGGGTATGGTGAAGCTTCCATTTGTTGCCGGATGATATACTTCTTCAGGATAATCCGCCAGACTCAGCCTGACCTGCGTTACATCCTGATTGGGATTCTCCAGCTGTATAAATCCTGTGATTTGCCCCTGTTCATGGTGAATTGCATGCACTGCGATGTCATCTATCACAAGAATGTTTCTGTCATTGGTCAGATATGTAATCCGCCACTTAATCCGGATAGTCCTCAGACTATCGGGAGGGTTGTCTAATATCCCGCTGACTACAATCGGCTGGCTGTTGGGTTGGGAAAAATCCAGAACGTTATACCAGGTGTCGTTTCCGTTATACGAGATCAGGAAATCTCCCTGAATATCTTCATTGAGATTCAAGTATCTGAAATTAAATAACAGGAACTGTGCGTCATAAGCGGGAATAGCTGGTGAGGTGATGCTGTAGTTGGTAAATTCAGCATTGGGTGTAATCACTATTTCATAACCTGTAGCCCCCAGGTAGGATGCCGGATTTAGTGCTACACTGGAGGAGAAAACCCAGTTCTGTGTAGTGGCAAGATTATCAAAGTCCTGTGTTATGATAGTATCAGGATGCCCTAAATACATAGTCTGCGTAAACAGAGTATCATATAGTTCAGCAAAGCTGAAAAGCCCGTTGATGGTGACAAGTTCTCCAATGGGAGCAGAGGGCGATGACTGCAGAGTAAAACTGATGGTTGTAGTGCCCAGTGGTAGTAATGTGCAAATGACAGTGGTAGGGTTGGCAGTCCAGTAAGGGCTTTCTATAATAGTAAAGGATGCGTTTTGCATATTAAGATTGGAATGGTTTGTCAGTTCAAGGGTTAGCTCCACGGGATTTCCAGACTCCAAATAAATGATAGGTTCATCGAGGTGAGCAAGTTGAGAGAAACTTACTTCAGGAGCATGGACCGTAAAATTATGCATCAGAGTAAACTGACTATTCCCGGAATAAACTAATATGTTTATCCTGATTTCTGTAAGATTGGGGCAGTTTTCATCAATCGAAAAGACAAAAGGTTGTGTAGTGGATTGACTTTGGTTAATTGCAATTTCAGGTAGGACAGATATACCTGAGACAACTGTCAGATAGGGATTATCACACGTCAAATAGACTGAGGAAGCTCCCAGTGATGCAGACCCTGTGTTCATGATAACGGGAGTAATGGATATTGTTTCCCCGCAGTCTATCTGTGTATTGGCAATAATAGGCTCAACTTCAATCAGAGGGATATTTTGTATAACGGGATTGGGTGTGAAATTCTGGTTTTGGACAGTGGAAAAGAACAAAGCTGAGTTATTGGTAATCATAGTAGCAGTGGCAGGATAAAGATTTTGATATGTATACTGCAACCCTACCATACCCGTATGGTCAGCTATGCCGACAGTGGCGTATTGTCCATGGTCAACCAAAGCAACTCCATAGTTACCTGAATCCACGTTGTTAAATGTCTTATATTGGAACATAAAGGCGTTATCCCCTGTAGGGGTGGGATATATATCTGCACCAAACAAGATTACTTGGAATGTTTCGATTGAGTTATTGAATTTGTTTCTTAGGTTAGCCCATTCTATAATGAATGAGTTGTTATCCGTATCATGATAATATGCTATTTTTGAATCTGCAGCAATGAGCAGGTCATCCCAAAACGGTGCTATTATAGGCCTGGGAACCATTGGTCCGGGCACAGACCAATTCATCCATTCCTGACTGCCCCTGTCTCCCGGCATCAGGAAACCGTTGGAGCATATTGTCATTTGACTGTAGTTTTGTCCGTAAAACATAAAGCTGAATGGTAGATTGACTGTGTAAAAACTCCCGCTGCCCTCTGGATTGTTATCTGTCAGGGTAAGCACATTACCTGCTCCCCCCTGAGCAGGATTAATCTCTATCCAACTATAGGGTCTTGCCAGAGGATGTTGGTCAGCATTGGAGACGCATATATAACCGTATGAATCAGGACCGGTCATGGCAGAGCTTTGATTATCACCTACAGTAATAGTAAATTCAAATTGTTGGGAGGCTATGTTGTTATATGAAATATCGGCAATTATGATTACTTGTGTTCCAGAATACAGATTGGGACTGGTCTCGATTATGAAGGGCACCGCATTGGTTCCGGAATAACCGACAAAGAGATTGTTATATGTCTGAGTCGATTGGGGAAAGCTGACTCCTGGATTGTGTGAATAGAGGTGTGCGCTTATATTGGAGGCTGTGACTGTGCCCACATTTTTTAGTTTGAAGAACAGGTTGCTTGCTTCACCTGGCAGCACGATGTTGTCTGTTCCCAGCATTACATTGGATAACTCCAAGTGAGCCCCATATTCATTGACTTGAAAATCAATGGTCTGCTCTATCAGGGTTGTGTCTTGCCAGCCATAAACCTGAAGTGAAAAAGCTATTGGTTCTCCCATGGCGCAAAGTTTGGATAGAGAGAATGTGATATTCTCGTCTGAGTATTTGGTTTGCTGGAATGCCATATTGCCAAAGTTGAGTGTATCTGCGGTAATACTGACATGGGGTGAGCTGCTGCTTATCGTGGCTGACACATTGAGCAGAGCCGGGTAAAGCACATTTGTGAGTGCTATTGGCAGAGAATATGTGGCTCCGGAATATAGTTGCTCAAAACTGGCAATGTTACTCAATAGGAGTGCTGTCTCAACATCTCTGAATTCGATATTGCTTTGATATGTGTTGTAATTTGGTTTGGAGACAGTCAGGATTCCATTCCCCGGGACGACAGAGTTCCATTCAAAGACAAAGATTCCCCCGGAATTTGTGTATCCTGTCTGAAAGATTTCATCCTCACCTTTGAGCAGACACACTCTGGCATTAGCCACAGGTCTTCCATCGGTCTCTGTAATCTGCACTGTCAGAAATCCGTTGCTGGCAGAGACGGCATTTTTATGTTGAATCAGCCAGTTGGCAGGTTGGCGCAGCCAGACATCAATCGTAGGGTCTCCCAGAAGGTTCAGAGACTGGAAATTCTGATTAATATAACTGTATGGGTTTTGGGGATAACAAGCGTAAAGTCCGAGCTTTGCTCTCTGAAGCACTTGTCCCTGATTGGTTAGTCCTTCCCGGTAAAAGCCATAGGCAATAGCACCTGTCATAATATTGTTAAGGCAGGTATGTGTTTCACAGGATGAGCCGATGAATCCAATTGCACCTTTAGGATTAGAAGCAGTCCCGACCCGCATAAACTGTTCTCCGATGCTGAGCGTGCTCTGGTTGCCGAAATTGCCGGAGAAACAGGTAATCAGACTGATAAACGGGTATTTCCCGGAATTGATTAAGTTGGCGATATCGTTATTGGTAACTCCGCTGTAGCCATTATGTCCCCGGTAGTAATAGTTACTAGCACCTTGATTAATCGCGCTCAGTATCTGGGGCGCAAAGGTACCGGAGTTTATCTGTGTTAATTGTGCTGAGGGGTTATATTCTGCCATCAGGGTTCTTACATAATCGATGCAGGTGGAGCAAGAAGGTCCGGAATCTGTTTCATCAGATACCAGAAGTCCTGTATTAAACCAGTTGCTGTTGCTCAAACCTTGATTTTTTTCGTAGGCAATGATCTTATTAATCATGGTTGTAAGCTGATCTGAGGATGCAAAGGTCAGTCTGCCTATATACGCATCAGGGATGATGTCATTGCCTTCGAGGAGGGTATAGCGATAATCTCCCACTGTATTATAATAGAAGAATTCCGAATAGGTCGGAACAGTATTGGTGGTGGTTGAGCGACCCAGCAATAGGATGTATTCCGGTGGATTTGTCCATGTATTATAGGCATTTTGGATATAATTTTTTATCCCTGTGGTTGTATTGCCGGTGGTGGTGGTGCTTACGGCGTGAACTTCCCAGCCCTTTTGATGTTTCCAGTCAATCAGAGGTTGAATAATGCTCAAGTTGGCTGCCGCAGAATTGTAGATAATGAGCAGTGAGGCATTGGCATCGCCCAATCTTGTGTTGTCGCTGTAATTAAGGACGGTCTTGCTTAACCATGACTTAAGTTCTGCAGTCTGTCTGATTCGACCGGGCAGGGGCAGTGAGTTATCAGGAACAAATTCGATTGAGATATCAGCTTTTGTGAGTACATTCAGAGCTTGTCCTGCCTCATCGTAAAGATAAGGATGCAGGGAAAGGGTTGCCAGCCAATTTCCCCTCATTATAAAGGGTTCTGACATCTGAACAAAATCTGTAAAAGCTGCAACCTCAGGATCTGATTTGACATAGTGTTTATTCTCTATCTTCTCAGTTTGCGGTTTGATCAGTTTCATCACGGGTCTGGTTCCGGACGGTATCTGGATAATTTTGCTCAGAATTGGCAAATCGTATGTATCTGTATAAATACTCTCGGTATCCTGCAGGTTTGATATTGATGGTTTACCGGTTGCAGAATCCAGTCTGAATTCGTTATTTTCATAGCTGATTCTTAGATAGCTGTCACTATTTTCAACAATTTTAAAGCCTGCAGTTAATAGGGTTGCCGGCAGAAGGACAGCAATCAGAACAATCAGTTTTAAATTTATCGACATATATCTCATCCATTTACTATAAAGTTATGTAGGATTATGCAAGAGACGTTCCATAACACAGTTATTTGTAAGCGGGTTAGATCTACTTAAGGCTTATGAATTGCCTGAGTATTGTGACTGCTCTATCAATCTGAGAGCGATAGGACAGAGAGCCATGCTTTTCCAGTGCAAAAATAATCTTGAAGTTGGATGATGTATCAAAACGGACTGGTTCCTTAAAAGGCTCGATAAATTTCATGATTGTATCCCGGGAAGGTAATTTATTGGATTTGAACTCCAAAATCAACTCTCCGTTACGCACCTGGCAGTTTTGCAAGTCTGCCAACCCGGTCAATGTCTTGAGTTTGTAATAAGTTAGTAGCCAATCTGCTTTATCGGGAAGCTTGCCAAACCTGTCTGTTAATTCTGCTGCAAAATCGTCAATAAGGTCAGGATTGTCGCATTCATTCAAACGGCGGTATATCCTAAGGCGTTCTTCATCATCAGCGATATATTCAGGCGGGAAATACAAATCGATATCAGTCTTCAGTTTTTGTCGTTTCTCGATAAACTCGTCCTGATGAAATGCTTCGGGATTGTCGGTTTGAATGCTTTCAATGGCTTTTTCCAGTAAACGGTTGTAGTAATTAAATCCTATAGCCTGGATGACGCCGCTTTGCTTTGTGCCAAGGACTGTGCCCGCTCCACGGATTTCCAGGTCTCTCATTGCCACTTGAAATCCGGCTCCTAGATAATCATACTGCGTCAACGCATCCAAACGGTTTCTGGCTTCAGCAGTTATTCCCCGGGGAACCAGCAAGTAGGCATAAGCCCGGCGGTTGCTGCGACCGACTCTGCCTCTCATCTGATAAAGCTGAGCCAGTCCGAAAGTATCTGCTCTGTCAATCAGGATGGTATTGGCATTGGGGATATCAATGCCATTTTCGATGATTGTGGTGGATAACAGGACATCAAATTGTCTTTCCACAAATGCATCCATAATATTCTCGAGCATATGTTCACTCATTTGGGCATGTCCCACTACAAACCGGATATTGGGCATGGCTGTCCGTAATTCCTGGGCAATCGATTCGATGCTCTGCACTCTGTTATGAATGAAGAACACCTGTCCGCCGCGATCGACTTCCCTCTGGATGGCATCTTTGATTATTTGCATATCACGGGGCGTAACTATTGTGCGAACTGGGAGTCTTTCTTTGGGTGAGGTCTGTATCAGTGAAATATCCTTTAGCTTGCTCATCGCCATGTTCAATGTGCGGGGAATGGGTGTGGCAGACATATAAAGGGTGTCCACATTGGTTTGCAACTTTCGCAGCTTTTCTTTATGGCGGACTCCAAAACGGTGTTCTTCATCGATAATCAATAAACCAAGATGCTTAAACCGTACATCTGAAGATAATAAACGATGGGTGCCAATGGCTATATCAATCTGACCCAGCGCGACAGCCACCAGATCCTGCCTGATTTGGGAAGGAGTGCGAAATCTGCTGAACATGGCAATTCTCACAGGGTATTGAGCGACTCTCTCTCTGAAAACCCTGTAATGTTGCTCTGCAAGCAAAGTGGTTGGGACTAAAATGGCAACTTGATAACCACTCATAACTGCTTTGAAAGCTGCTCTGATAGCTACTTCTGTCTTCCCAAAACCCACATCTCCGCATAAAAGCCGTTCCATAGGGCTGGGATTTTCCATATCCTGTTTGATATCCTGTGTGGCTTTGACTTGGTCGGGAGTGTCTTCATAAATAAAAGAATCCTCCATTTCTGACTGCCACTGATTATCTCTTTCGTGGGCTATACCCTTGCGTTTGCTGCGCTCAGCATAAAGCTTGAGCACATCTGCAGCGACAATTTCTATCTGGGATTTTGCTCTGCGTTTGGTGTTTTCCCATTTCTTGCTGCCGAGTTTGTGAATAACCGGCGACACTCCTTCCTCTGCTATATAGCGGGAAACAAGCTGCAATTGAAACGTGGGGACGTAAATCTTGTCATCGCCTGCATATTTCAAGCACAAGCATTCAATATCCTGCCCATCCACTTTCACGATCTTCAAACCATCAAAGATGCCAATCCCATGGTCAACATGAACGACATAATCACCTGGTTTGAGACTCTCATAATCGACTAAAGCTTCACCGGGAGAGAATCTGGGAGCATATTTTTTCTTTTTATAACGGTTGAATATTTCGTGATCGGTATATACTGCCAATCCGCTTTGTCCAAGGGAAAATCCCTGATGCAAGCATCCCAGATAATGCCGGACGGTGATATTGTAATCCTCCAGCAGGATTTGCATCCGATTTGCCTGACTTTGATTATCATGCTGGATGTAAACAGTCTGAGCATTATCCAAACGGTGGCGGATTTCATTGCTGAGGAGCTCCAGATTTCCGTTAAACGAATCCATGGTCTGAATGGGAGAAACATAGGTCTGCCTGAACTCAGGAAAAAGGAATTCAGTTTGTGAGATGAAATTGCAGGTGTTGTTATTAAGGATTTCGTAAAACTTCTGTTCAGGTGCAAACAGCTTCTCGGGGTCGGGCAGGATGGCTTTTTTACGGCTGCGCCTGACCTGCTCATAATTATCCAGGACCATTTCATATAATGATAGCATCTCGTCTTTAATATACGGGAAATCTGACATAAATATTAGCGGAGCTTTATCCTGAAAGTAATCTGCAAAAATCTGTGTCTTGGGCAGCAGCAGACTTATATAGTTTTCAATACCTTCAAACAGTCCCTGCTCATGCACCCTCTTAAGCAAAGGTGAATCGACATCAATATCATGTAATGAGATCTCTCTGGCAGGAATCAGTTTCACTTCATCCAGTTCTTTGGATTCTGATCGTTGGGTTGCTAAAGAGAAATAGCGAATAGACATTATTTCATCACCGAAAAACTCCATCCTGACAGGTTTTTGCTGAGGTGGTGAATAGACATCCAGAATACCGCCCCGTTTGGCGACCTGATATACTTTACCAACCTGATAATCCACTTCGTAACCCATCCCGACCAGATTGGATATCAAAACGGCGGGGTCATATTCCAAACCCTTCCTGAGGGTAATAATATTCTTTTTGAGCAAATCCAGAGGCTGCATCCAACGCAAATAGGTCCTGACCGACAGAACATAGATGCGCGGCTGAGGTGATAAAACATCAGCCAATGCTTCCAGACGTGTTGCCCGGATGGAATAATGGGGTGAACGTTCCTCATAAGGCAGGACTTCATAATCGGGCAAATAATGAGCGTTATCTCTTCCGATAAGAATAGCCAAATCGTCCCACAGGTCTTCTGCCAGAAGATCATCTGCCATCAGGACAATGATGTTACGCTTGGTATGAATCCAGGCATGGGCAATCATCAAAGCCCGGGCTGATTGGTTGAGATGGGAATATTGAACATGAGAGGTGCCACTATCCAAGGTGTGAGTGAATTCAAGAAAAAAATCTGACTTTAGCAGGTGAGAGGTTATCTCATTATAAAAGTTCATCGTGTATCAGACCACTTTTTTACTCAGACTTGCCAGATGACAGGAATGAGCCAATTATGCGGGCTAGTTTGCCGTTTTTAAAGGAGACAGTCAGACGGGCTGAAATGCCTTCACCATCAACATTCAGGATTATACCCTCACCATATTCGGGATGAGTCACCTTCTGACCAATCTTGTAAGCCTTCATGCTTTCTGTGAGGACGTTTTTCTTCTTTGGTTTGGGGCGGGGCTGAGTAAGAATAGCACCGGTATCACCAGCTTTGATAAAACATTCAGGATTCAAATCACCCAAAAACATACTAGGCTGCGTGTAAGCATAAGTATCATATATTCTTCTAAATTTGGCATAACTAAGGGTTAAGGTTTTTCGTGCTCTGGTGACAGCGACATAAAACAAACGGCGCTCTTCTTCTATTTCCTCAGGAGAATCCATGGACATGCGGTGGGGTAGTAACTCTTGTTCCAGTCCAACGATGAAGACATTGTCAAATTCAAGACCCTTGGCATTGTGCATAGTCATCAGCCTGATAGTATCCTTATTATCAGAGACTTGGTCGAGGTCAGTCTGCAATGCTACAAAGGGCAGATAGTCCTCCAGTAAAGGTGCTTTGTCATTATCGGAAAGATATTTTTCAGTAAATTCACTTACGGCTGAGACAAACTCCACCAGGTTTTCGGCTCTTGAGACTTCTTTGGGATCATGACTGCTTTGATACAACTCGACCCACTTCAGCTCTTCGAGGATGGTTTTCACAATTGTCAGCACAGGTTTCTTGGTAACCAGCTTTTGCCAGGTTTCGAGCATGAGGGCAAAATCAAGCAGCTTTTTCCGGATGGAGCTCTGAATGGAGTCAATTTTGTCAGCTTTGAGCAAGGCATTGAATAACATAAGATTATGTTCTGTAGCAAAACTGATCAATCGGTAAATGGTGGTTTGACCAATTCCACGGGCAGGCTCATTGATGATACGCAGCAAACTCTCGTTATCGCGGGGATTGGCGAGGATCTTAAGATATGCCATCAGGTCTTTTATTTCTTTTCTCTGATAAAAATACAAACTGCCGACAATGCTGTAAGGAGCTTTTTGGTCAACACAGGCATATTCAAAAACGCGGGATTGGGCATTTGTCCTGTATAAAACAGCGCATTCCTGCCAAGGTGTCCCTGCTTTGTTGAGCTTGATAATCCGTTTTATGATATTCTGTGCTTCATCGTTTTCATCATCAAAAACAATTAGGCTGGGCTTTTCTCCTGTTCCCAAATCAGACCACAGGTCTTTTGAATGTCTTCTGCGGTTGTGTTTGATTAGAGAATTAGCCAAATCCAAAATCGCATTCGTAGACCTGTAATTCTGTTCCAGACGGATGGTTTTTACTGCACCGTAGTCTCTTTCGAACTCCAGAATATTTCTGATGGAAGCGCCGCGCCAAGAATATATGGCTTGATCGTCATCACCTACCACACAGATATTGCGGTGCCCGGAGGCTATTAAATGCACAATTTTAAACTGAGCATGATTGGTGTCCTGATACTCGTCAATCATAACATACTTGAATTGATTTCGATATTTATCCCGCACCGCCTGATTGTTTTCCAGCAGCTTGGCTGTCCAAAGCAGAATGTCATCAAAATCCATTGCCTGGTTTAGCATCATTTGCTGTTGATATAAAGTATAGAGGTTCAGGAAAACATTAAAGAAATCTCCATAAGCACCAATTTCTTCACTTTGATTTGACAGATCATCCGGTAAAAGCAGTTTGTTTTTATAACGGCTGATGGTATTGAGCACTCTTGCCAGCGGGTATTTTTGGGTATCTATGTTATTCTGTTTGTAAATCTTCTTCAGCAGGGCTTTCTGGTCATCTTCGTCATAAATAGAGAAATTACTATGGAAGGGAAGATTTTTGCTCTCAAATCTGAGTATTCTGGTGCAGATAGAATGAAAAGTCCCCACCCAGAGTGACCTGACAGGGAATTGCAAGAGATTCTCCAGCCGGTCTTTCAATTCGCCTGCAGCTTTGTTGGTAAAAGTCACAATCAGTATATTCCAGGGTGGCACCTTCTTTTCCATGATCAGCCAAGCTGCTCGGAAAATCACACTTCTTGTCTTGCCACTGCCTGCTCCTGCGAGGACAAGAACTGGTCCTTCTGTGGTTTCTACTACTTGTTGCTGATTGGGATTGAGCTTATCTGACACTAGTTTTCTACATGGGCAATAGCCCATTCCGATAATGAGCCTTCCAGGTTGTCATTCAGGGGAGCGCCGTTGTTGTCTGTATTGCGATAGGCTGATACTTTGAAGTAATAATATCCGGCGGATGGAACAAACACTATTTTAGACATCGTATTGCCGGTGGAGACGTTGCCTTGCAGGGTATCTATCCTGGCGTAGACGGAATTATAAGCAAGTCCCATGTAAATGTAATAACCATTTGTATTGACGATGTTTCTTGTCCAGGTTAGCGTTGCACTTTTGGTCAGGACACCCGCCCCTGAGCCGGAAGCGGTTAAGCCAGTAACTCTGGGCGGCGCAGTAATGTTGGGATTATTATTGGGATCGAGGGGATTGGTCCTTTTCAGTTCGCAGGATGTAACGCCTGCACAAAGCAGGATTAAGGCGGCTATCATCAAGTACATTTTGGATTTCATAAATCCTTCTAAAATTGAAGTTGAATCCCGTCCGGGGTTATCTGCAAAGGTGCATTGTAGTATGTCTTGAGCGTTTTTTGCCAGACGTCGGAGTTGTATTTCTCAGTAGTCTGCACAACATCGAAGAGGTTATATGCCCAAACGGCGGCAGCAATCGTTAAAAAGACCATGGAATACTGATAGGGGACCATGGCATCATGATAATACTGGTTGATGTCGTCAATCTGGGTGGCGGTGCGGTATTTATCATAATTAAGGCGTGACTTATCATAAAACAAATAGGACGCTCCCAAAAGCCCAATCTCCATCGCCATGAAGATCTGACCCTTGGTATACTGCTTTGTATTGAACTGACCCCAGCCCGGAAAAACTGCTGATTTGACCAGGTTGCCGGGGATGGATTGGGCATCGATTTCATAGATTTGCAAGAGCTTCTGTCTTTCAAACAGGTCATAGCGGTAGTTAATCCTGTCTTCCCAGTTTTGCCAACCATATTTTTGCGTATTGGTAAATTCATCAATGTTGAAAGCGCTCTGTGCGTGTAAAATCATGACAGCCATTAGTAACAAGAGCATTATCAGACATTTTCTCATCTTGTTTTCCTATTGCATCAGCTTATCTGATATCTTGTTCAGGGGGATGACTGAACGGTCTTTCAGGTTAATCTGCCAAACATAGTATAGAGCATCATCCGGCGTAATCAAGTCATATCTTGCTTCATACTTATACTGTCCGGGTGAAAGCAATATCTTCCAGCCTGTATCTTTGATTTCATCTTTGTTGTATTTTTTTAAGAGCTGTTGCTTTTGGGATTGAATCCGGTTATAGAGCAGACCATTCCGATAATTATTGATGATTGATCTGGCAAAAGCAAGGGGATTTCTTTCAGCTTCGATCAGATTACTCATCATACCGGCTCTTTCATTATAGACGGCAACAGCATCCAAGGCATATGCTTGAGAATATAATCTTCTGGCTTCCGCATAGTTCCGGTTTATTTCTTCAATTTGCGCTTCTTCATACAGTCTCGCGGCTGTGTTGATGTTGTCCCTGATTCTGTTTAGATTGTTAATCGCCTGAATTCCTTTTTCATAATCCGGGATGATTTCGAACGCCTTGTTATAGTAAACTAAAGCGTTATCAAAATCCCTGAATCTCAGATAATCATCTCCTTTATCGAGATATAACTGGGCAATGGCTTCCAATCTTTTATCGATGGCTGCCTTTTTATTGGGATAGTATTGTAATGCTTTCAAAAATAACCTGTTTGCTTCAGCGTAATTTTGTGTTTGGATCTCGTTTTCTGCCTGTTCCTGATAGATATTCGAAATCTCCAGATCAATTCTGTCTCTGTTTCCTACCGGATATCTCCTAATTTGAAAGAGGTCTTCCAAGGCTGCGTTATAGTTTTTATTAATAGCCTTCAGCACAGCCTCGTCAATGTTAAGATAGATGAAGCTATCCACCAAGGGGCGGGCAGCCAACTCAGAAGGGTGTTCAGGATAACTGTCAAAAAGCAGCATATATTCATTCCAGGCAGCAGTTTTATCGTTGTAATATCCTAAAAACTGACGGATACGGGATTGTCTGACCTCCGGGACAAGCTCAGAATTTGCTGCTTCTGAGAGGATGAGATTGTAATAGGTCATAGCTTTGGGAATATCATCCTGTTCAATGGCGTCTTGTGCCAGAACCTTGTAAACCTTTGCCAGTTGAAGGTCAGCTTGGTCAGAATTGGCTAGTTTTAAGAGGCGGATGGTCAGTGTCCAGTTTTCCTTTTCAAAAGCAGCCATACCAAGCTGAAAGTAGCAATCCGACCTCATGAGTTCAGCACGGGTGACGTATGCTCCATTATCCCCGGAGGAGATATAACGGTCAAGCTGCTCCACTGCCGCAGCATAACGCCTTTGGGCATACAGCTGGGCACCGTTTTTAAAGCGGTTTTGCTCGCAGGCAGAAAGCAAGAGAACAAACAGGATTGTGATTATTAGATATACAATTATGAAGCCTGATTTCAAATCCTGATGCTCCTATAACTCACAGGTTTTATCCTCCACTGCCAGCTCAGCTTTGATTCCTTCATTATGTTGCAGCCAATCCTTTAGCTTAGCCGATATGCCGTGAGTTAGAATAAGTTTGTTTGTATATGCATTGGCATAGTTGATGATTTCGTCTGCGGATGGGTGCAGTGCGTCCATGATAATTGCGTCAGTTTGCTGGAAATTCTGTTTGAGGACTTCCAAAGTCCTTAAATCTGATGTATATGCTAGTTGTTTATCAGCTTCTTGAAAAATCAGGCTGTAAGCCTTCATTTCATTTCCATATTGATTTCTCTCGATTATCTCTTTATAGCCTGACAAATGGTCATTGGCATAACATACAACATTAGTATGAATGTCATTTAGCTCTTCCATCCCATAAACGTTCAGCCTGAAAGAAAACTTCTGTTCAAATGTATACATAAGCGGGAAAATGGACATGAACTCCTGCTCACGTTCCGGTAAAAACAGATTGAGCGATTTCGTTCTGCCCTCCAAGTAAAGCAATTGGATAACCATAAAGAGCCCGCCCACATGGTCCGGATGATAATGTGTGATGACTATTGCATCCAGGAAATCTTTACTAAACCCGTGTTTGACCAGTTTAGCGGCAGTGCCTTCTCCGCAATCAGCAAGATAGCTGCCCCTGTCAGTCTGCACCACTAGAGCGCTGAGGCTATCAGTTGGATTGGGCAGTCCTGGTCCGATCCCAAGCAGAGTATATTTCATTCATGTTCCTTGTTCTTGAGCTGATTATCCGGCACCACTATCGGCACTTGATCCAGTTTCATCCCGAAGAAGACAAAGATGAGGGCAAACAAGCCAGTGGTAATGAGTAACAACTGCCGTGATCCAATTCTGAATACCACGATGGTTGTCAGGACGATGATGATATTTATCAAATAGATCATGACAGCAGTTACTTTGGCGGAACCCAGAACTGTGTGGATTCTATGGGTGGAATGGTCTTTGCCGCCCTGCATGACATGTCTTCCATCGCGTTTTCGGGTATAGCTGACCAGGGCAATATCGAATATGGCATAGCTTAGGAGCAGGACTGGCAGAAGGTAATAAGCTTTGTCCTGCTTCTGGACTCCTGCATATTGAGCCATCAGGATACCCATGGAGGAAAGAAAATATCCGATAAACATACTGCCGGCATCACCTAAAAAGATTTTGGCGGGATTGAAATTGTAAGGCAAAAAGCCCAGAGTCGCCCCTGAAAAACTAAGCGAAATCAACGCTATCAAAGACATCACTCCCGCATTGGCTGTAGAAGGCATCAGGCTGAAGCCAAAAAAGCCCAGTCCCAGGATGGAAGCCATTCCGGTAATAACACCATCCATATTATCCAAGAAGTTCAGCGCATTCATCAGTCCCACCATCCAGATGATCAGAAGGGGGAGGGTAATGTAGATGGAACCGAACATCATAAAAAGTTCACGGGTATCGTAATTGGTAAAGATAAAGATCAGGCTTACCAGGATTTGCCCCAGCATCTTGATGAAGGGGCGCATCCCATAACGGTCATCCCACAGCCCAATCAGCACAATCAGGACTGAGCCGGTAAGATAACCCAGCATGCCGCGGTCAAAAGTGCGCGTGTGGGTAATAGCCACATCATACAGACAGAGCAGAAAGAATCCGATAAATACACTCAATCCACCTAATAGTGGAATTGCCTTCTGATGGATTTTTCTGGCTTCTGGTTTATCAACAAAATTAGTGCGTAGCGCCAGTTTGATGATAAAAGGCGTCAAGCCGTATACCATCAGCCAGGACATTACAAAGACGCTTATGTATTCAAACATCGGATTATTCATTTATGCTCCAAACCTGCACAATCATATCCTTATTTGTTGAATGGTCTGTTTTGTCAAAGCTTTTTCTTACCCAGTTGTTTTTCCACTTGCCTGATCATTACTTCGGTGATAGTATCCTTGGTTACGGTCACGTCAAAGGGCTTGAATCCCAGATACTTATCCCACTGTCCCACCACATAGTCATGTGAAACCACCCTGTATATTTTGTCTGGGTCAAGTGTTGAGAATCCAATATCCGTTGAAACAGAGCCATCGGGCAGAGTGATTTCTCTTGCTCCGACATAGGTTTTCACCAGTGGCATTGTGGTTTGGATTATATCATAAGGTTTTTCAATCCGATTCTTTTTATTCATATTGTCCAAAGTAACAAGGTCCGAACCTTTACAGGAAAATATCACCACGTAGTTTGTAAAGGGCAGCATCTCTGTCATATCCCTGAGTGTGATTGGACCTGCCGGAATGGCTTTGCGGATGCCGCCGCAATTAATCATGGCGATATCAGGGTGATATTTGTCGTTGTATTCTGCCAGCAGAGCTTCTGCCTGCCATTCGGAAACGGCTGTTTCCATGAATTTATTGGGTATCCAATCCACCTCTGTATAACCGATAACCTTGTTCATATTCTTGTCGATTCGCTCTGTCTGCTGCCTAAAAAACCTGTGAAATGCAGTTTGCTGACTGGACTTGGTCTCCAGCACCGGGAAGAGGCATTCTGTATCGGCAAGCTGGTTGACAATCCTATCCTGCTCCACTTCGAGGTCCAGCCTGCCATAATACACCAGGTGCGAGCCTGTCTGCACAATAATTATGCCGTTTACGACCAGCGGCTTTTCCGTTACGGCATGAGTATGTCCGCCCACAATCAGGTCGATTCTGTTATCCAATTGGGTTGCCAGCAGGCTGTCTGCTTCAATACCGTTATGCGTGAGCAGGATTATCAGATCAGTTTTGCGGTCCAGCTCATCTATATATTTATCTATTGCCTGCTTGTAAGGAAGGATGGTCAGGTTGCTCACATTTTCTGCTTTCACCTTTTCCGGTAGTTCGGTCAGAGTCAGCCCCAGCACCCCAATCTTCAGACCGTTCCGGTCAAATATCTTATATGGCTTATTGGTAATGGGTTTGCCTGTGCCTTTGGCGATTAGGTTGGCACTCAAAAAGGGATATTTTGCCAGCTTTGCCAGACGCCTGGTATTATCATAGGACTGATCAAACTCATGATTACCAAAGGTGGCGGCATCCAGACCCATTTTATTGAATGTTTGCACCACAGCTCCGCCGATAGCCTTTTTATAGACCAAAGAGGAATAAACACTTCCGGTCTGCTGGTCCCCTGCATCCAGCCAGAGAGAATTCCTGAGCGTATCTCTCTGTGCTTTAATCAGGTTGTAGAGGTTTTCATATCCCCCCAGAGATATGTCACCCTGTGCAGTTTTATACGTATTTGGCAGATAAGCCCCATGCGTGTCATTGGTGAAGAAAAGCGTAAAGGGAACTGCCTGCAGTATCGAAAGCAGCGTGATGTAGCAAAGGGTAGTCAGACACTTTTTCATAATATCCTCAATCTCGGTTTCTAAAATACACAGATTACTAGACAAAGGGTTTTTGCAAGTAAAACATTTAAGCTTGGGTTTTTCCCCCTGCTTCCTTCCTGATACAATTAATCTGTGCGTAGTGCGTGATTAGCGGGAGATGCACGGACTTTTTCTCCTGTATCACCCGTATATCCTTCCTTTCGTATCGGTTATATGCAGCAAGGGGGAAAAGGGAAGTGCTGAAGTGAATTACGAATCGAAGATGGATTACAGCCTGTGCTGGATTGACAGGGAGTATTTTCGGGGATTATACTGAGACTTAGTCTCCGAAAACTCTCTGCAGAGTCTCTGCCAAAAGAGACGCTGAGGATATGCGAGGGGATGTCTGAGGTATAAGTTAACTGAATAAATCCCAAGTGGTTATACTGGAACAGTCAGCAACATCTCGACCTACTGTAAATCCTCCGGAGTGTCGATACCGATGCCCTGATAGGAGGTTTCCACCATGCGGATGGGGATGCCGTGTTCCAGGAAACGCAGCTGCTCCAGTTTTTCTGCTTGTTCCAGTTTGCCTTGGGGCAATTTGACAAAATCCAGCAGGGTCTGCTTACTGTAGGCATAGACTCCGATATGGCGAAAATATTCAACTCCGGGGATATTATCACGGTTGTAAGGGATGGGGGTGCGGGAAAAATATATGGCATCGAAAGTATTATTTATGACTACTTTAACAATATTGATATTATGTAATGCTTGAGGGTCTGTCAGACGTGTCATCAGGGATGCCACTTGAACCTTGGGGTCGGAAAACACTGCCTGCAGTTTGCTCAAAGTCGCACCCTCAACCATAGGTTCGTCACCCTGCACATTGAAGACGACATCGCACTCAAGGTCACGTATCACTTCGGCAATCCGGTCGCTGCCGCTGGGGTGGTGCGGTGCAGTCATCTTATACTTACCGCCAAAGCTTAGCACTGCTTCCGCGATGCGCTTATCATCCGTGGCAACAATCACATCCTGAAAGAGCCTGCTCTCAGCGACCCGTTCATAAACATGGGGGATAATCGGTTTACCCTTGAGCAGAGCCAAAGGCTTGCCGGGAAAACGGGTGCTGGCAAAGCGGGCGGGAATGACTGCTATAAAAGATGCCATAAAATCAGCTCCGAGGAGACAAATCTGCAGCCTTAATTATTCATCTGGAGCTGACGGAAGGCAACATAGCTGCCCTTGCCGTCCACTGTCTTGTAATAGAAGTAATTCTTGGCGAAGGACATATCGAGGTTGAGCAGGGCACTATCAGCCAGGCGCAACTTTTCATCCATATCCTCCGAACCGGCTATCTCTTCTGCAGCTTTGCGCAGTCTGGCATAAGCCAGTTTTTCCGCAGCCTTGTCCCGGGCTTTTTGCCAGGCTGTAACCAGGTCTGCATCTTCCGCAACGCCCACGGCATAGTAGAACTCATTTTCGGGATAGGCATCAAGCTTTCTGCACCAGGATGGTAAAAGCGCTGCAGAAATCGTGACAGGGTCATAATTGATGGCTACCTCATCCTGGCTGAGCAAGACAAACCTGTATCCAGAAAGGATGGTTTCTGCTTTCAACTTCAGCTCGGGAAGGGCGGAAATTGTCTCTTTATCAGGAGAGACTGGGGTTAGGGTGATTTTATCAAGGACAAGTGAATCTGCCGGGAAAGCGATGGCTTTGAGGTAG
>DAHVPA010000120.1 GCA_027318525.1 Candidatus Cloacimonadota bacterium
AAATTGATAATGCCGCAGAATAACTCCCTATACCTTATCAAACCTATATCACTGTTGGGATATCCCAGTGTGTTGTAAGTACTGTAAGGTTTGTAATAATCACTCGGATGTGTATTATGATTAATTATATATGCGGGATATGGTGATGGGGTTAGAGTCTGCCCCGGAACAAAGATATTGTTTACAAGCAGTTGATTTCCGGATTCCTCTGCAAAGAAATTATGCACAGAGTTTGCAGCTGTGTTAAACATATTGTGGTAATAATAGCCCGAATGAACTGATTCAAAACCTGGCTGGTCATAAAACTTAAAAAATACCACTAAATTGTTTAGTGTCCCGGTCTGCAACCCAGTATGCAAATCCCTGGTGACAAGACTGTCCACAAGCGGGAATGGCTCTTGATATGAGGACTGCCCTTCCGTCTGCACAAGGTTTGGCGCACTGTAAACAGATGGTGAAGCGATCCTATCCTGACTGCTTATCAGCGCTGCAGTATTCACAGAGGATACAGTGGCAAACAGAAATGATAAAAGCGAAAGACTAAACAAAAAAACCGTAACTTGTTTCATACGCACCTCACATCCAAGGCTTGCTTAAATATCTATAATCTGAATAAATTATTAAGCCGATTGGCATGGTTCGTTGCGTATAAAACTAAATTAACTAAACCTAAAATCACAGTCAAGTGATTATTTATGAAACCCGTAATTAAAAGAGCCATCAGCAAGCCGGAGTTGAATTGTCTTGACATAATATTAGTTTCATACAATATGGTATGCGTATGTTATAAAAAAGGAGAAATCATGAGTATCACCTCTGCTGAAGCTGCACTGCTGGGGCTTTTATCCGAAGGCCCCAAACACCCCTATCAAATCGAAAAGGATGTTCAATTCCGCGACATGAGGTTTTGGACAGAACTCTCTATGTCTGCTATTTATAAGCTGTTGCGTAAACTGGAGGAAGATGAGTATGTAACCTGCACTACAGAACTGACAGAAGAGAATCGTGCCCGCAAAATCTACCAGATTACGGAAGAAGGTGCAACAGCGCTCAGGGAAAAGCTGGCTGAACTGCTTCTGGAAGCGGAACATGTTCGGTGGCAGGTCGATATTGCCTTTTACAACCTGGATATGTTTGACAAACAGATGCAGCTTGCCATGCTGAGGGATTACAGACGCGCAGTGGTGAAGCAGATCGGCTGTTACCGAGAGTTGAAAGCATTTCTGCTTGATTCCAAATGCCCCATCTACCCGCTCAGTATCTCGCGCCGTCCCATCTATATGATGGAAGGTGAACTACGCTGGCTGGATGACTTCATCCGCGAAATCGAATCCACCACCAAAAACTGATACGTCTGGTATCCTGGTCTGAAATATTGGCTTCAATTCACTGCTTGTAAGGGCGGAAAAAAGCTTCCGCCCTTATTCTTTCTATGTAAATGACAAGTATCCGAATTTACCGTAATTATTATGTTGGACAACTCTGAAAATAATGCTTGACAACATATATAACTATCTGAAATATAGGCAGTGTATGTCGTGGCATTAGAATGCCGTTCACTGTCAAAAGTCAGTCCTTGCCATTCTGCAAAGGGGGAAATTGCCGATGCAGAATTGTTCAGTCAAATTGCTTTTTTACCTTCCTGTCTCTCAAAGCATTAAAATATCCGAACACAGTGTAATTTGCGCAGACGTTTGAAACGGACTGCGCATTTTTTATTATATAGAACCTTAATCATAGAGGAGAGACTATGAGAACCGCAATTTTATTTTTAATCTTCCTTGCCCTTATGCAGCTAATTTCTGCTGCCGAAAACATCAGCCTATCTGCTGGTGCCAATTCAGCTCAGCTTGTCACCTCAACTTTATCGGAAACAACAGTCCGCTTCACAATCACAAATTATGAGCGCACCAAAACAGTGATTAACGGAACAGATTACTATCATATCCGGTTGCCGAAACAAGGCATAACGCTCGAAGCAGGCTTTCCCGAACTGCCTGTCTTTAACCGCAGCATCGTTATCGGCAATACAGCGCTGATGAAACTGGAAATCAGCGATATTGCCTATACAGACATCAAGCTGCCGATTGCACCTTCCAAAGGCAACCTCACGCGTGACATCAACCCGGCTGATATACCCTACAGCTTTGGTGAAGTCTATCGCAAGGACGAGTTTTACCCCGGACAGATAGCCAGTCTCTCCGAACCTTACATCATGAGAGATTACCGCGGTGTCACGATCCGGACCATGCCTTTTGCCTATAATCCTGTATCCCAGGTGCTGCGCATCTACACATCATATACGGTGAGGGTATACAACGACGGGTTGGACAGCCGTAACCTGCTGACTAATCCACGCAGCTCAATCTCCAGGGAATTCCTGCCCATCTACGAAAATCATTTCCTGAATTGGAGCAGCGAACGTTATGTCACTGTAGACGAGACCTTCGGTAAGCTGCTGATTATCTATTATGATGACTTTTATGATGAAATCCTGCCTTTCTTCAACTGGAAAAGGCAAAAGGGAGTGCCGGTGGAAATGGTTGCCTTCAGCAGTATCGGCACCACTGCCACACATTTGCAATCCTATATCCAGACTAGGTTCAGTGGAGACCCGACCATTACCTTTGTCCAACTCGTGGGTGATGTTGCCCAAATACCGACTCTCACTCATGCTACCGGAGAAAGTGACCCCAGCTATACCCTTGTTTCAGGCGGTGATAATTATCCGGATATCTTTATAGGACGTTTTTCCTCCTCTTCCGGGACTGATATTACCACTCAGGTCAATAAAGTTATAGCATATGAGCGTGATATCACCACTGGCAGCACCTGGCTTAACCGCGCCACAGGCATTGCCTCGGCAGAAGGAGGAGCAGGTGCGGACGATGGGGAAACTGATATTCAGCACGAAAACAATATCAGGTCAGACCTCATCGGATACGGCTATACAACCATTGACCAGATCTATGATCCCGGCGCAACAGCCTCTCAAGTCAGTACTGCTGTTAATGCCGGAAGAGGTTTCATCAATTACACCGGACATGGCGGTTCGACCTATTGGGTAACGACCGGATTCGGTGTTTCTCATGTGAATACACTCACTAATGGCAGCATGCTGCCTTTTATCATGGACGTGGCTTGCGTGAATGGTGACTTCAGCGCTTCACCCTGTTTTGCGGAAGCCTGGTTGAACAAATCGGGGGGTGGAGGCATCGGTATCTATGCCAGCTCCATCAACCAGTCCTGGAATCCTCCCATGTGCGCTCAAGACCATGTTACAGACCTGCTGATCGCCGGCAACAAACACACTCTCGGTGGTCTCAATTACAACGGTTCCTGCCAGATGATGGATGAATACGGTGCCGGCGGAGTCGATATGTTCAAGACCTGGAATCTGTTTGGTGACGCTTCGCTGCTGGTCAGAACCAAGAGCCCCTCTTACATCACCGTTTCCCATACCGTTTATGTCGAGCCGGGGGTTGCAACTACAGTCTCCGTCAACACTGACGTTGCTGGTTCCTATGTCGGCATCTCATATAACAACGTCCTCTATGCCAGAGGTTACACAAATGCTTCGGGAGATATCTCCTTTACGTTAACCCTTTCCAATCGCGGAGCATATTCAGTCACTGTCACTGCTCCCGACCGCGTCACAGTGGTCAGCAATATGTATGTCGGTCAGGCGATCTGGGATGGAAGCAGCTCCACCAATTGGAACTATTCTTATAACTGGAACACCAACGTAGTCCCCACGGCAGCAACAGAAGTCATAATCCCCACCGGTGCACCGCGTTATCCCTCCACCACTGCCGCTGTTGCCAATTGCTACAAGCTGACAGTGGAAAGCGGGGCATCTGTCACCATCAGTTCCTATGATCTGATTGTGGCTACTGACGCCATCATCTCCGGGCAACTCAATATGTCAGGTAATTATGACTTTGAGATAGGGGACGACGTCTTTTGGGAAGCAGGTTCGACGGCAAATATCAGCGCTGCCAGTGCCGAAATTTACTGTAGCAGCAATATGACCTTTGCCATAGGCTCAAACGTGCAGTTCGCCATGGGTTATCTCGATTTTAACGGCACTTCATATTCTTACATTTATAACCACAGTGCCAATACTGAGCTTTACCAGCTGAGAATCAATGTCGCTGCACCTATCTACTTTGCTTTCAGCGCTTCCAGCACGGAAGATATCACCATCAATGCCAACATCTGGGTCTATGACACCAAGCTCATCCATTGCAATTACACCGGCAATATCATCCTTAAAGGTTCACTCTATGATTTCAATACTGTTGCGGCAGGTGTAAGTCTGAGCAATGGCACTCTTGTTCTGGATGGAACCTCACAGATCTTCAGCCTTTCCAACAGTCTGGATAAATTTAACAACCTCACTCTCAGCCAAAGCGGTTCCTTTTCCAGCAACGCAGGTTTCACTTTGGAAGAAGACCTCAACATCGAAAGTGGTGTCTTCAATGCCGGCAGCCTTACCTACTACATTGGCGGTGACTGGAATAATACCGCAGGGGAAAGCGCTTTTCTGGAAGGCACCTCAACTGTGGAGTTCAACAACACTATTCATCAATATTGCGACCATACGGAAAACTTCTTTCACCTGGCTGTCAACAAAGCCGGCGGAGCATTCAGAGTAAACAGCAGCACGGCTGTCGTAACTTGTGCTGCCTATGACTGGATTGCCGGTGCAGTGGATGTCCTGGTGGGAACTTTTACAGCCGCTGACCTGATTGATAACGGCATCTTCGGTAGCTTCTACGTTAACCCGGGAGCTACAATTAACCTGACCAATTCTGATGGATATGTTGACCTCAATGGCAGCCTGACCTTTTCCGGGGGTGGAAACATCAATGTTTACGGCGGAACCACTGATTCCTACTGGCCTTTTGCTGCCAATGCCTCAATCACCATGAACGGTGGCATCCTGGACTTTAAGGACAGGGGAATCAATATCTACAACTCTGCCTATTCCCTGACTGAAAACATAACAGGCGGCATCATCAAAACCAGCAGAAGCTTCTATGGCACCCGCACAGACTTTAATCCCACGGGAGGAATCATTTTGCTGTATGGAGGCATTGATGCCGGAGTTTCACTTCCTGCCGGATCAAACTTCTGGAATCTGCAGATCTATAAAACTGCTTCCAGGGAAGAAGACAACCTTCAGACATCTGAAACTGACCGCTTTGGCCACAGAATCCCCCTCACCAGGACAAACACGGTGACGGTTAACTCAAACCTTGATATAAACGGCTATTTCTATCTGGAATCCGGCACCTGTAATGCAATTAATGACACCCTTTATGTCCAGGGCAGCTGGTATAACTATGCCGGAACTGCCAATTTCCTTGAAGGAAGCGGTATGGTGGTCTTTGATGGCAGCAATCACAGCAATATCAACAACAACGAGGACTTCAACTCCGTCAAGCTGGCAAAATCGTCAAATTCATACTACCTGCAGATTCCTTCCGCCTATACAGTCAATTGTAACTACTATGACTGGCAACTGGGTAAACTCTATGTAACGGGAGGAACCTTCAACGTTGGTGATATGGTGGATAACGCCATCTATGGAGTTATTGAACTGACCTCGGGAAATATCAACTATCATCAGGATACTGCAGCCGGGTCGTTCATTGACTTAAGCGCCAATCTGACCATCTCAGGCGGAGAATTTCACGTTTACGGTGGTAACGGCGATATGCTGGTGCCATGGAACAATGATGCTTCCCTGACCATGAGCAACGGCATCCTGGATATCCATGACCAAAGGTTCTGGGTTTACTCAGAATATAGTTTTACCGATAACATCACCGGCGGCACCATCAGAGTAGGG
>DAHVPA010000121.1 GCA_027318525.1 Candidatus Cloacimonadota bacterium
GGGGTCATCGAGGGCTTTCCCCACGATAACCCCCCGCAGCATCAAAGGTAGAGGGGAAAATCGCTCAATTCGCATGAATTGCTATCAAATAAATCCATAGAGGAGTTATCATGAACAGAACATTTTTGGCTTGCCTGCTGCTGCTGATGTTATGCAGCGCACTTTCCGGCGCCATCTCGGATTTTTATCTATTCAGCGCCGGCACCGGCACCTACACTCCCATTACAGGCACCCAGGTAACTAACATCCATTCTGACGATGCACTCTCAGATGAAATCCCACTGGGCTTCACCTTCCCTTACGGACTGGAGGTTTACACATCCATCAAGATATCCTCCAACGGCTGGGTGGGACTGGGCAATGCCGCAGATAACAGTGACCTGGGCAACGCTCTGAGCGCAGACATTACTTTTCCGCATCTGGCACCGCTTTGGGACGACATCAGCCTGAATGGCGGCATCTGCCAATACCTGCTGACAGGAACGGCTCCCAACCGGATTTTTACTATTCAATACGAGAATGCGCGCTGGAATTATGCAGCGGAAAATCAGCATGATTTTCAGGTAAAATTATACGAAACGGGCAAGGTGGAATTTGCCTATGGCGAAGCCAGCGGCACTCCCAACAATCCCTCCGCCTCCATCGGCATCAATATGCTGCCCGGCGGTATCAATAACTATTACAGCGTCACTCCGGGCACGCCTTCCTTTGCCTCTACCACCACGGAAAACTCCTCTATCTCCACATTTCCCGGCAATGGCATAATCTATAGCTTCGACCCGCTGGAACCTATGCCCAACGACCTCTCTGCAATCAATCTATCGGGTAATCTTACACCCAGCCAGGGCACAGCCAGCAACTATACAGTCAGGGTGAGGAATTCCGGGACTGCCACCCAAAGCAACTACTCGGTGCAACTGGTCAGCGGCAGCACTGTCCTGACTTCCATGCCGGGACCGGCGATAACCCCCGGACAGATTATAGAGGTGCAGATAGCCTGGACTCCGGCTTCGACGGGAGCGCTGACGATTTTCGGCAGGGTCGTCCTAACCGGGGATGCTTATCCTCAAAATGATAACACCAACACGCTTAATCTGTTTATCCAGCCTGCCGGAACGGTTGCTATTACCATCGGCAATGGTGATGAAACAGCTCTTGTCCCCATCAATATGTATTACCGCAACAGCCTGTTTGAGACCATCTTTCAGGCGGGAGAAATCCCCGCCAGCGGTATGATTACAGGCATCGCTTTCTATAATAACTTTGTCAGCAACCTGCCGCAAAAACCCACCAAGCTCTGGCTTGGTTTTACCCAGCAGACAGACCTGAGTGCAGGCTGGATACCATCCACCCAACTGGTGCAGGTCTTTGACGGGCTGGTGGATTATCCCTCCGGCAGCAATATGGTGACCATCCCGCTAACTATACCCTTCGCTTATGGCGGAGGTAACCTTGTCCTGATGGCAAACCGTCCGATGGATACGCAGTATTTTAACTTCGAAGATAAGTTTGCCTGCCAGACTATCGGCTCAAACCGTTCACTGGATATTTACAGTGACCAGACCAGCTTTGACCCGGCAGTGCCTCCGGCAGGACAGGGAGAGCTTTCCGGGACATTCCCCAAGACCACGTTCTTCTTCACGCCTGCCGGCACAAATCCCACTTTCGGTGTAGCGCCTGCGGGACGTAACTTTGGAACAGTCCTGCTTAACAGCACCAATTCGCAGCTCTTTTCAGTCTTCAACAGCGGAGGCGGCACTCTGACCATCAGTAGCATTACAATCACAGGCAGCCAGCATTTTACGCTGCAAAACCTGCCGACATTGCCGGCAACGCTTTCGATGGGGCAGATTATCAACCTAACGGCAGTCTATCACCCGACGGCAGCCGGTAACCACACCGCCACCATCACAGTTACGGACAATCTGGCAAGGGTCAGCCATGATATCCTGCTCAGCGGCATCTGCCTTGACCCCACTATCTATACATCACCCTATGTGCAGAATTTTGATGCAGTGACCTCACCAGCGCTGCCCATTGACTGGAGCAAGTATGTCAGTCCGACAGGTCAGGGAGAAACTCTCAGCAGCACCACATCGTTATCGCACAGCACACCCAACAGCATAGTTATCAACAACGGCTGGGAGAATACGGGAACATTGATTTTGACTGCTCCGCCCATTGCCCAAAGCCTGAACCTGAGTGCCATGCGGGTCAAATTCCAGGCGCAGGGTGATCAGGATGCCATTTTGCAGGTAGGCATCATGGGTGACCCGACTGACGCTGCCACCTTCAGCCAGTTGGGAACGGTCACAGTAAACAACCAATGGACTGAATATGTGGTGTCTTTCGCACCCTATCCCGGAACGGGCAGATATGTTGCCTTCAAACACGGTAATCAAGGCTGGTTTCAATCTATCTACATTGATGACGTTACCATTGAGACGACTCCGCAAAATGACCTGGCGGCTATCTCTGTAACCGGCAGCACAGTTCCTTCAGCCGGAACCCCCTCCAATTATACAGTCAATATCTACAACTGGGGTTTGAGCACCCAGAATTCATATCTGGTCAAACTCTACACTCAGGGCGACATCGAAGTGGCATCTGCAGCAGGACCTGTCATCAGTTCCGAAACAGGTGCACAAGTCACCTTGGCATGGACTCCTTCCGCAGCAGGAGCCAATTTTCTCTATGCCAAGGTATTCCTTACCGGAGACCAGAATCCGCTAAACGACAGGACTCCCAATCTGTCTGTATTGGTGCAGGCTGAGGGGACAATGGCGGTCACCATTGGTTCAGGTGACCAAATGGCAAACATACCGGTCAATATGTTCTACCGCAACAGCCTCTTTGAGACAATCTATCAGGCGCAAGATATCCCTGCCGGAGGGTTTTTGACTGGGATTTCCTTCTATAATAACTTCGTCACGAATCTGCTGCAGAAACCCACCAAAATATGGGTCGGCAGCACCAACCTCAGCGAACTGAACGGCGGCTGGATACCATCAACCCAACTGGTGCAGGTGTTTGACGGACTGGTGGACTATCCATCTGGCTCAAATACTATAACAATCCCGTTCTCTACTCCCTTCCCTTATGCCGGGACCAATCTTGTTCTGCTGGTCAACCGTCCGATGGACAACACTTACTTTAGCTGGGCAGACCAGTTCCAATGCCAGTTGTCAGATTTGAACTGCAGCCTTCTCAGCTATTCTGACGATGAATCCCTCGATCCGGCTCTTCCGCCGGCAAATACGGATCTGAGCGGAATGTTTCCCAAGACAACGATGTTTTTCGTTCCGGCGGGAACTACTCCCATGTTCGGGGTGGTGCCTCTTTCCAAAAACTACGGAACTGTGTTGATGAACCAGACTAAAAATCAGGTCTTTACAGTCTTCAACAGTGGAGGCGCACCATATACGGTCAATAGTGTAACACTCAGCGGCAGTCCGATGTTCAACCTGCAAAATGTGCCCACTTTGCCGATGCAGCTGGCTCCCGGGCAGAACTTTACTTTCACGGTCAGATATCAGCCCACTGCTCCAGGAAACCATGCAGCAAATGTCACTATTGCCGATAACCTGACCCGCTCCAGAACCTTGCACAATGTTGCTCTGACCGGATCGTGTGTGGATCCCACCATTTATGTATCGCCCTACTTCCAAAACTTTGACACTGTGACGCCACCGGCTCTGCCGATAGACTGGCAAAAGCTCAATCTCACAGGAAATCAGAGCACTTCGCTGCAGACCGACGGCAATAACTTCCACAGCTCGGCCAACTGCGTTTATATAAACAACACCAGCAGTGCAACTGGGGAAATGCTGCTGATTGCTCCGCCTCTTGCCAATACGCTGATTCTTCCTGCCATGCGGGTGAAGTTTTGGGCAAGGTCAAACAGCATGGCAAACCTGCAGATAGGTGTGATAACAGACATCACCAATGCATCCAGCTTTGAGTTGCTGAGCACTACTGCCCTCACCGGTGAATGGGCTGAATACGTGGTCAATCTCAATCCCTACACAGGCACAGGCAGAAATGTAGCCTTCCGCCACGGCATGGGTAACATGTATCAGGATATCTATCTGGATGATGTGACTATCGAGACTACTCCTCAAAACGATCTGGCAGCACTGGCTATTACCGGCAACAGCACTCCATCTGTCGGCATGACAACCAATTATACGGTTCAGATTTACAACTGGGGTTTGAATCCGCAAAGCACTTATACAGTTAAACTTTATAATGCTTCCAATGTCGAGATTGCTTCAGTGGCAGGAGTCACCGTCGCATCCAGCTCGACAGCCGCAGTAACGGTGCCTTGGTCACCCACTACGCAGGGTTCCACCTATATTTATGCCAAAGTTGTCCTGACCGGAGACCAGAATCCTCTTAATGACCAGACTCCGAATTTTACTGTAGCTGTCCAACCGGCGGGAACCATGGTGGTTACGATTGGAGACGGTTCACTTACAGCCCGTGTTCCTGTTGATATGTATTACCGCAACAGCCTGTTCGAAACAGTCTATCTGTCTTCAGAGCTTAATTTCATTGGCATGATTACAGGCATTTCTTTTTACAATAACTTCGAAACCTCCCTGCTATCCAAACCAACCAATATCTGGCTCGGGACAACAGACCAGACAGACCTCAGCAACAGCTGGATTCCTTCCACCAGTATGACTCAGGTTTTCTCCGGTAATGTGGACTACCCTTCCGGGCAAAACGTTATTGTAGTGACACTGAGTCAACCCTATCTGTATCTATCGGGCAATCTTGTCATGATGGTCGAACGTCCCATGGACACCACCTATTTCAGTTGGGCTGATATGTTTCTCAGCCAGACACAAGGCAATGCCAGGAGCAGAAACGTAATGTCTGATGAAACAGATTTTGATCCCGCTTCACCTCCAACTGACATGGGAACTACAACCGGTGATTATCCCAAAACCAGCTTCTTCGTTATACCCGGCGGAGTCGGACATCTGAATGGCAATGTTTATGGAGCCGGCAATATCCCTTTGGAGAACGCCACCATTCAGATAGCGGGTGGTGCTCAAGCTACAACCAATGCTCAGGGACATTATTCCATCATGAATATCGTTGCAGGGACTTATCAGGTTACCTGCAGCCGTTACGGTTACAACCCCCAGACCGTTACTGTAGTTATTCCCGAGGATGAGACAGTCGTCCGCAACTTCACTCTCACCCAGATGCCAACCGTGAGCGTAACCGGAAGAGTTACGGGCAGCGATAACCCTACTGTGGGCTTGGTTGGAGCTACAATCAACCTGTCTGGATATGAAAACTACGACGGCACAACGGACGGACAGGGCAACTTCACCATTACAGGAGTTTATGCCGGGCAGTCCTATCAGTATACTATCAGCGCTGTTGGCTTTGAAGCCCATAACGGCGCTATCAACGTTGGTGCAACAAATCACAACATGGGAACCATCATCCTCACTGAAATCGCCTATACACCCGGTAATGTCCAGGCTTTGATGAGCATGAATGATGTAGCTCTAAGCTGGACTGCGCCTGACCCCAACAGTGTTGACCTTAACCAGAGTTTCGAAGATGACACCTTCCCTCCCGAAAACTGGAACAGGGTGGTGGTCAATACGGGTCCTGCCAACACGATGGGAGTTTATCCCACCTGGTGCAGGTTTGGCACTATCACTAATGGCACGGAAGTAATCACTCCGTCTGATGGAAGCTGGCAATGCGGATTCTGGTGGGATTACAACCATCAGGATGAATGGCTGATCACGCCTTCTTTCAATTGCCCGCAGGGAGCTATGCTTTCCTTTGCCACCTATGCTTACTATGGCTCTGTCAATGGTGACCAT
>DAHVPA010000122.1 GCA_027318525.1 Candidatus Cloacimonadota bacterium
TCGATGGAGCGCAAACAGGCACTCTGCCTTTCCCAGGCTCTGCAACTTGCCAGTGATTTGTATGCTAAGGGGGAAACCTCTCCTCAAAAAGTCAATGCACAGATGACGTCTCTGATAGAAAGGGCTGAAGGCAGAATTGACTATATAGCTTTTGTGGATAAAGACACTCTTGCGCCGATGGAAAAACTCTCACAGGTGACCCGCGTCCTGCTTGCCGTCTATATCGGCAAGACCAGGCTGATAGATAACTCCGCTTTATAAAAGCACTTTACTTAGTCACTTTCCTGAATTTCGCCACACTTATACTGAAGATTGCAAAACCATATACAAATAGTGCCAGAGCCTCGTTCCAGAGGTACTTCAGCTCATTCCCCTTGATTATCACTTCCCTGGCTATGTTCATAAAGTAGCGCATGGGATTGAGCAGCGTCAGGTATTGAATCGATATAGGCATGTTCCTTACCGGGACAAAAAAGCCGCTCAGGAGCAGCATGAAGACCATCAGGAACCAGGCAAAGAACATTGCCTGCTGCTGTGTGGAGGTGGCAGTTGAGACCAGGATGCCCAGCCCAAGGGTGGTGAGCAGGTAAACAGCAGCCAGCAGTCCCATGGTGAAGATATTTCCGGCAAAGTGTATCCTGAAAATGAAATGCGCCGCTGTCATCACAAAGCTGATTTCAAACAGGGAAATCAGCCAGTAGGGGATAAGCTTGCCAAGCAGGAGTTCACTCTTGCGCACAGGAGTAACCATCAACTGCTCCAGGGTGCCGATTTCCTTTTCCTTGACCAGGCTCATAGCAGAGACCATCATGGAAATTATCGTGACGAGGATTACCACCAGACCGGGAACGATGTATTGCGGGCTGTTAAGGTCAAGATTGTACCACATTCTGTCCTGGATTTCCACCTGTGCAGGCATGGCTTTAATAAATATGGCATCCGGCGGGTATTTCCTTGTGTCAGTCAGTTCTGATTTGATAAAAGTGGCAATGATGCCCTGCACATAGCTAAGGGCAACTGCGGCGGAATTACCGTCCAGGCCATCCACCATCACCTGCAATGCAGGTTTGCGGTAGAGCGTCAGGTCTTTACCAAAGCCGGGAGGAATGGTCAGCACTACCTGCGTTTTCCAGTCGTTAATAAGGTCTGTCGCTTTTATGTTATCTGGATTGTCTATCAGGTTAAAGCGGTCTGTGGATGAGAAACTTTGCTGCAGAGTCCGGCTTAAAGCTGAGTTATCCCTGTCCTCGATGTAGAGTTTTACGTGCTTTACTTCATTGGTTACGGCAAAACCGAGAATCAGCACCTGGATTAAAGGCGCACCGAACACTAAAAAGAGCATGGCCCTGGTCCGGCTGAGCTGCCTGAATTCCTTTTTCATGAAGGAAAGCACTACTTGCGGGGAAAGGCTGCGCATTACTTCAACCTCAGGCTGAATCGTTTCACAGCCACTGCCAGCATAACTACTGTCATGATTATCAGCGCCAGCATGGGCTGAAGCAATTGGGTTAGATTATTTCCCTTCAGCATGATGCCCCGGATTATCTGCAGATAATACTTGGCAGGAACAATATAAGTGAAAAGCTGCAGTAGCTTTGGCATCGACGCTATGGGGAAGATAAACCCGGAAAGCATGATGGTGGGCAGCATTGTCATGGTAAGCGCCATCATCATAGCCACCTGCTGCGTCTGCGCCACCGTCGAGACCAGCAGTCCCAGGCTCAGGGCAGCCAGCACATACAACAGAGTAAATCCCAGAAACAGGGGAAAGCTTCCCCTGAAAGGCACCCCGAACAGGGTCATGCCGACTGTCAGGATAAACAGGGCATCCAGCAAAGCCAGAATGATATAGGGCAGGACCTTGCCTATCACGATTTCATGGCTGCGGATGGGTGAGACAAGAATCTGCTCCAAGGTGCCCAGTTCCTTTTCCCGGGTGATGGCAATGCTGGTCAGCAAAGCGGAGACCATGACCAGAATCATGGCTATCAGACCAGGCACAAAGAAATAGGCGCTGCGCATGTCGGGATTGTAGAGGATATTAGTCCTGACGTCAATAGGGGAGTATTTTTCCAATTGATTGTATCTGCCGATAACGGATGTGCAGTATGAACGTATAAGGGTTGCGGCATTAGGGTCGGAAGCATCAATCAGCAACTGCACATCTGTTTTCTTCAGGCGGTTGAGCTCTTCCGCAAAGCCTTTGGGAATCAAAAGCACAGCCTCATATTTGCGGCTGAAAAAGAGCTGGTTAATGCTGTCTTCAGGCAGGTTGGGATAGCTGACCTGAAACTTGCCGGAAGCGCTGAAATCATTCACCAGTTCACGTGAGGTTGGAGTGTGGCTGTAATCAAAGACAGCCATCCGGAGATTACGGATTTCCATATTCATGGCATAACCAAACATGATTAATTGGACAATTGGCATCAGGACAACGATAAGCAGTGTTCTGGGGTCACGCAGGATGTGGTTGGCTTCCTTCAGCATAATGGCAGGAATACGGTTGCTTTTCATAAATATTACCTCAGGAAACCAGCTTAAGGAAAAGCTGCTGCATGTTCGGCACACTATGTTCGTTTTTTAAAACAGCAGGTTCTCCCAGGGCGATGGCTTTGCCTTCCTGCATAATAACAACTCTGTGGCAATACTCCGCCTCATCCATGAAATGCGTGGTGACGATTACAGTCTTGCCCTTTTCTGCCAGACGGTTAATAACGTTCCAGAAAGCTCTGCGTGCCTGCGGGTCTACTCCTGAGGTGGGTTCATCCAGAAAGAGTAATCGGGGGTCGTGTAATAGTGAGCAGGTCAGTGCCAGCCTTTGTTTAAAGCCCAGGGGCAGGGAGGATGTGAGCGCTTTGGAACCCAGGTCGATGCCCATTTCGGACAGTAATTCCTCTGCCACAGACAACGCCCGGGATGTTTCCACCTGATAGATTCCGCTGTAGAATAGTACATTCTCCTTAACAGTCAGGTCTTCATACAGGGCAAAGCGTTGGCTCATATAGCCGATTCGGGTCTTAAGCTGTTCACTTTGGTGGGTGATATCGCAGTCCGCTACGACAGCTGTCCCTGAAGTAGGTTTAAGCAATCCGCAGAGCATGCGGATGGCAGTGGTCTTTCCGGCTCCGTTAGCTCCAAGAAAGCCAAAGATTTCTCCTTTTTCGATGGAAAGGTTGAGTTTATCAACAGCAGTGAACCTGCCGAACCGCTTGGTCAGGTCTGTTGTTTGTATCATCAGGGATTTAGAATTATCCGGCATGGCTTGGTTCCTTGTGTTGAACAGCCTGCATATAGGACAGGTAAATGTCCTCCATGCCCGGCTGGATTTGCTCCAGCATTGGCATGTATTCATCGAATCGTGTTTCCAACTGGTTGATTATGCTGGCTGCCTCATCTGCTTGCAGCACCAGGTGCAGCTCATTGCCAAAACGCTGGCAGGATTCAATTTCTATTATCTTTACAAGCTCAGGTTCCAGTTCTTTCATTTCGGGAGAAGTCACTCTAAAAACCACTTTATTCCAGTTAGCCTTGATTTTTGTTGGTGTGTCCGAAGCCAGTACTTTACCATTGTAGATAAGCGTAACTCTGTCACAAAGTTCCGCTTCATCCATATAAGGGGTGGAGACCAGGATGGAAGTACCGCCCTTCTGGATGGACTTCAGCATCTGCCAGAATTCCTGGCGGGAGACGGGGTCAACCCCATAAGTCGGTTCATCCAGGATAAGCAATTCCGGTCTGTGAACCAGCGCACAGGACAGCGCCAGCTTTTGCTTCATGCCTCCGCTCAAAGCTCCTGCCCGTCTGCTTTTGAACTGCTCCAGACGCGAAAATGCATATAACTCAGGCAGTCTTTGATTACGCTCTTGAACTGTTACGCTGAACAACCGCGCGAAAAAGAGCAGGTTCTCTTCCACACTTAAATCCTGGTAAAGTGAAAATCGCTGCGGCATATAGCCCAGCCTTGACCTGATTTCCTTGAACTTCTTTGACACATCCAGATCGAATACAGAAACGGTGCCGGACTGGATATTCAGCAAGCCGCAGAGGATGCGCATCAGGGTGGTCTTGCCGGCGCTGTCCGGACCTATCAGTCCGTGGATTTCACCTTGGCTGACCTGCAGGGAAATCTTCTCCAGTGCGGTTTTGTCGCCGTATTGGTGCATAATGTCCCGGACCTGGATGATATCCTGCATAATTTTAGAATTGCACTTCCACCGGCATCCCGTCTTTCAGGATGTCCTGCGGATTTGCTACTTTCAGGGTGACGGCATAGACCATGGCAGCGCGTGTATCTTTGGTCAGAATGGTTTTGGGCGTAAATTCCGCTTTGTTGCTGATGTTTGTCACAGCAGCCGGGAATTCTTGCCCTGATTCAGTTTTAACATCAAGTTGCATGCCTGTTTTGACTTTAGTAAGCATGCTTTCCGGCAGATAAATTTTGGCTTCCAGGGATTTTGTATTGATGAGTTCCAACAGATTGGCAAAGGGAGCCAAAGCCTCGCCCTGTCTGTAGTAAAGCGTGGTGACCTTTCCCTCTGCCGGGGAAATAATTATGGCATCATTGATTTTCTTTAGCAGGATTTTCTTCTGTGCCTGTAGCTTGACTGCACTGGACTTGAGCAGTTCCAGCTGATTTGAAGTATTGGTCAACATGGTCTGGCTCTTCTGCATCAGGTTGTTGATATCATCTTCATTCTGCTGTGGAAGGACGTCTCCGCTTACCAGTCTCTGGGTGCGTTGCTGCTTATCCTGAATATAGCTGAGGTCTTTACGAGCCTGCGCCAGGTTGTTTTCAGCAATGGTTTTCTGGCTGGCCAGTTCCTGCAGGGAAGCGTCAATCTGTTCTGCCTGATATTTCAGTTCACGTGTATCGAGCAGAGCTAAGGTATCTCCTGATGTCACCCAGTCGCCTTCATCCACATTCAGTTGGTTGATAATTCCACCTGTCAGGGATGGCACATGCACCGCAATCCCTTCCAGCGTTGTTGTATAGGTTTGCACTTTGCCTTTGTTGCTGCAGGCGAAAGCAGTCAGCAGCAGGACAGTCACTGCGGTTATGATATAAATTCTGATTTTATTCATGGATTAACTCCTGTTTAATCTAATCTACCAGGGCAGCCAGTAGTTGGACATTTTTTCCAGCGGGATGGCAGTTTCAGAACAGCCTCAGGCAGGGCAGATTCCGTGCAGTATCATCTCTGTAATGGCTTTTTCCCGTGATTGCAGAAAGCTTTCAGAACGGATGTCCAGCCCCGGGATGACCTTTTCCAGCAGTGGGCGTGCCACAAAGGGGAACACACACAGGGCAATCATACTTATTATTAGTTGTTCCGGTTCCACGGGACGGATTTTACCTTCTTGGACAGCGCGGTTGATGATTCTGTAAAATGGGTTGTCCTCCAGGCTCTTCATATTAACAACTTCCCTCACGATTTGAGCCACTCTGCTGCCTCCTGCTTCCAGTTCCCACAGCATAAAGCGTGACGCCATCGGGTTTGTGGCAATGGTGTAGAGATAGTTGTGGATGAATTTTGGCAGCCAGGTCTCAAACTCCTGCGTTTCATCCAGATTGCCCAGCACATTTCCAAGCACCTTGCGGATTATTCTTTCCGTTACAATCTCATATAATTTTTCCTTGGTGCGGAAATAGTAATGCAGCAGCGCCTTGTTGATTCCTGCCAGTTCGGCAATCGTCTGGGTTCGTGCTCCAGCCTTACCCTGCTCCAGAAAAACCTGTGCCGCCGCATCCAGGATTTTGTTCTCAGTCTCGTTAAATTCATGCATAATAGCCTCTTTGACCAAAGTGTTTAACTATTTGGTTAAACTATTTTGTTAAGCAGA
>DAHVPA010000123.1 GCA_027318525.1 Candidatus Cloacimonadota bacterium
AGCAGTTGTTTGAATTTATCTATGATTTTGATGTCCTGATTTTTATCTATCCAGGTGCCCAAATCAACCTTAAATATCTGGTCCAGCCTGACCCTGCGCTCACGGTAGCGATGCAGAAAGTTATACATTTCCCTGAGTGTGCTGCCTGATTTGAAGACATTTTGGCAAATCATCTTTTGGTAAGTTTCAATCTTTTTGGCTACCCTGACCTCGCCGTCCCTATCCAGCAGTGGAACACGTCCCATTTCACGCAGATACATGCGGACAGGATCGTCATAATAACGGCGGGGTTTAAACTTTTTGGTGGCTGCCGGTTTACGGACTGCCAGGCTGCCTTTGGTGAGTCGCTTTTCCGTTTCGTCGATGATCTCGATGCCTTCCTGTCCGATGTCATAGATGATATCGTCAATTTTATCCAGAAAGACTGGGCTGTTGGGCAGAATGTCGTTAATTTGTTTGAACGTGATGTAGCCGGTCTCTCTCCCCAGTTCCACCAGTTTTTTCAAACAATCGTTATAAGTAATCATTGACGCTCCCTTACACAATAATTCGGTGAATTACCTTGTTTTTGGTGATTTGCTTAAGTTGCTGCAGTAAGTCCGCCTTCTGCTTGAAGAGTTCCAGGTTGCCTTTTTCTTCTTGTCTGATTCTTCGGTCGAGCTGAGCAATGTCAGCTTCGAGTTTCCGAATGATTACGTCACGTAAGACGTCATTGAAGTTCTGGTCTGGCAGCTCTTCGAATAGAAGGTCGGCCAATAGCTCCCTGAGAGCATTGTTTTCGATTTGGTCAAGCAGTCGGGCAGGCTCATCAAGATCTCCCGATCTGTCTTGCTCCGTCAGATATTTATATATCTGTTTGTATTCATTATTAAAAAAGTAATCGGAAGAAAGCTCCTGCGCAAGTAAAACATAATTATTTTTATCTTTCAAAGCCAGCGCCAGCAGATAATGCTCTTCAGGAACGCCTCCTTCCTGCACAATCTGGAGTGAGCTTTCCTGTGAGGTGGGACGGCTGGTCAGATTGATTTTTTGTTTGATTGCACCTTCGCTGATGCCGAAAGCTTCCGCAACTTCTTTGACCAATAACTCTTTCTGAATCGGGTCTCGCACTTGGCGGATAGCATCTGAAAGCAAATCAATCCTTTCTTTTTCAGGGGTTTCCAGTTTGCGGTTTTCAGCCAGGAAACCTATCACGCTATGTGCTTGGTCAATCTGTTCCAACAAAGCATCTTTGCCGTAATTGAGCAGAAAACTGTCCGGGTCTTCTTCTTCCGGAAGGATAACAATCCTGGGCTCAAAACCCTTGCTCAAAATCAGCAAAGCTGCTCTCATAGCCGCCTTCTGACCTGCCAGATCGCCATCATACAGCATATAGATATTGCGCGTATATCTGCCCAGCAGGTAAATCTGGTCTTCTGTTATGGCTGTCCCCAGGGATGCTACACTATTGGTGATGCCGCTTTCATAAAGCCGCAAAAAATCCATGTAGCCTTCACAGACCAGCGCTTTATCGGCTTTCGCAATATCGTATTTGGTCTTGAACAAGCCATAGAGTTCTTTACCTTTAGTATAAAGTTCGGTCCCTGGAGAATTGATATATTTCCCGCCTTCTCCGGAAGCTGCAAGCATACGTCCGCCAAAGGCAACCACTTCCCCTGTATGATTGTGGATGGGAAACATCAACCTGTCTCTGAATTGGTCACTGAAGTTGTTTTGATATGTGTTAAAGAGCCCACTTTCCTTCAGGATAGCTGGATTAATGTTTTCCTTGGTCAGGTAGTTTTTAAGGGAGGATTGGCTATTAAGGGCATAGCCCAGTTCCAGAGACTTGGCTGTATCAGATGAAATCTGACGTTTCTCCAGATACTCTAAAACGTTTTGCCCATGTTCAAACAGATTGGTTGCATAAAAATCCTTAGCCAAACGGTATACTTGCAGTAGCAAATCCCGTTTGGTGGATACAACCCTGGTCTGTTCCCTGTCCGGAACTGTGATGCCAACCCTTTGTGCCAGCTTTTTCAGGGCTTCGATGAAACTCAGCTTCTCGTATTCCTGCACAAAAGTAAAGACATTCCCTGCTTTTCCGCAGGCAAAGCACTTGAAAATTTGCTTCTGTTGGCTGACATTGAGCGAAGGGTGACTGTCGTTGTGGAAAGGACAAATTCCCCGATAGCTTGCTCCGGCTTTGCGCAAGGCAATATAGCTGCCGATGACATCAACGATATCATTGGAACGCCGTATCTGATCTATCAGGTTTTGATCCATAGCTTTCCTATAGGCTGACAATAGTTACGCCACTTCCACCTGCAGAAGGTGAAGGCGTTCCTATTGTTTTGACCTGTTTGCGGGTTTTGAGATAATCACGCACTTTGGTTCGTAAAGCTCCAGTGCCCTTGCCATGAACGATTCGAAGCGAATGCAGCCCTGCAACCACAGCATTATCTATAAATTCATCTATCATTGGCTGAGCTTCATCAAAGGTCAGTCCCAGCAATTTCAATTCGTAGTGAGCTTCCGGGTTTACGCTAACCTTGGTGAAGACAGTCTCCTGCTCCTGCTTTGCCTGGCTTTCATAAATGTTTTCCAGCCTGGTTTTAAACTGGATGCCGTTCATATCGACCAGAACAGTATCGTCTTTAATCTCCTGAATCACTGCATTGGTCTCAAAATCCTTCAGCCAGACCCTGTCACCGGGTTTGGGATTGAAAGCCTTTTGCCGTTTATTATTATCAATAGTATTGATTTTATCCTGATTATCCTGTTGTAAATTCTGTAATTTTTCCACCATGTCAGTAGTTTTCTTTCTGCGTTCTTCTTTATCTGAATGGCGGATTTCATCCATTTCTTTCAGAAGTTGCTTCTGGCTGTTTATGAGTTCTTGCTGATATTCTTTCAATAGTTCTTTGCGTCGGGTTTTGACATCATCCTCAAACTTTTTGTTGCGTTGCTCATACTCATGAATGGAAGCTTCAAGGTTGCGGCTTCTGAGCTGGACCTGCCAGCTGGCTGTGGCAAGTTGTTTCTTTTCTTCCTGTAGTTTTTTGATAAGTTCGGTAAATTCCTGATTTTGGCTGCCGGTAAGCTCTTTGGCGCGATTAATGAGAGAGGCATCCAGACCAAGGGAAGCGGCGACCTCAATTGCAAAGCTATCCCCTGGGAAGCCGGGTTCAAACTTGTAAGTCGGAGTGAGAGCTTTCAGGTCAAACTGCATGGAGGCATTTGTGCATCTGTCATTGCCTTCAGCAAAGACTTTCAGTGCAGTGTAATGCGTAGTGGCAATGCCTTTGGCACCTTTTTTTACTATAGTTTCCACGATTGCCTGAGCCAATCCGCTGCCCTGTTGAGGGTCAGTGGCTGCGCCGATTTCATCGAACAGGACAAGGCTTTTTTCATTGCAGATATCCAAAATCGTTTTTATCTTGGAGATATGCGAGGAAAAAGTGCTGAGGGCATGCTCGATGGATTGTTCGTCTCCGATATCAGCAGCGATATGCTCAAACCTGCCGATTTTGGTTCCGTCTGCGACTGGGATAGGCAGTCCGGAAAGCGCTATCAAAGTCAGCAGTCCCACCGCCTTGAGAAAGACTGTTTTTCCACCGGTGTTGGGTCCGCTCAGGACCATAAAGTCAAATGTGTCTCCCAATTTCAATTCAAAGGGAACCACCTTATGAACTTCGCCTTTTTGCAAGATCAGCAGAGGATGTCTGCCGCCTTTTATTTCGACTGCAGGAGTTTCCATGATTTCCGGCACTTTTGATTGTAACATCCTGCCCAGCCTGCCGCAGGAAAACAAAAAGTCCAGTTCTGCCATTAGCTCATAGTTGCGGGTGAGGGGGATTTCCTGTGCTCTGACCAAATCGGAAAACGATTGAAAGATGCGGAAGATTTCCCTTTTTTCTTCCTGCTGCAGCATTTGCAGGTCGTTATTGGCACCCACCACGTCTTCCGGTTCCATAAAGACAGTTGCCTTGCTGCCGGAGTGTCCCTGCACAATTCCTTTGATTTGCGGAACATGCGATTCTTTGACCGGAATCACATAGCGTCCTTCTCTCTGAGTAACAAACTTTTCCTGCAGTGCATTCTCAAAAACTATATCGGTAAACTTTTTCTGCAGGCTGCGGATGATTTGTTCTCTGAGTAATACTTTCTTTTTTCGGATGCGTTTCAGCTCATCAGAAGCATTGTCTTTGATTTCGCCCTCTGCGTCAAAGATACGTTCAAAGGTCTGGCTTACATCTTTGAGAGGAGTCAGTTTGCCAAGTATCTCAAAAAGTTTTCTATAGCCTTCCAATTCCGTTCTGCGTGCACATATCTCATTAGCCAAAAAGGCATTCAGATAAGCCAGCCGGAATTGTTCATAATCATACACCAGTTGCTTGGATTCGCCGAAAAGCTCGCTCAGTTCCAGCAATTCTCTGAAATCAAAATCCGTCCCCAGTGCGAGGACTTCCTGGATTTGTGCCAGCAAGACTAACCGGTGGCGGATGGCGGCAATATCCTGCAATGGGTGAAGTGCGAGTGCTTTTGCTTTGCCGGCAGCGCTATGACAGCCGGCAGACAGAAAACCTGCTACTTTATCATATTCCAGGTCATGGTAGAGTTTGGGCAGCATCAATCGGGATTACTTAATTGCTTCCGGCAGCCGGGCTTTGGCTGATTCTGCCGCACCGGCTATTTTTTGTTTTATCTTGAAAGCAGAATACATCTCACTGCGGATTACCCTGACTGCGGCATAGGCTTTGTGCTTTTCAGAATTATCCAGGCTGCGCCGGAAAGATGGCACCAGTTCTATCATAATGGAAAGCACCACGACCACAATTAATCCTGTCAGGAAACCTATTAATGCTCCAAGCGATGAATTGAGAAAGGATACATGCATCAGCTTTAAGGTGCGCTCCATCAGCAATCTGATAATCTGCACCACCAGGGCGATGAGGGCTACTATTAAAATCACCCCCAAAATGGTGGAAAGCAGCGAACCCAGATGTAGCTTGACCATCAGTCCGTTTCTAACCAGAGGAAAATAATGGGCAATCAGGAAGAAGACCAGAAATGCGCCTGCCAGTTGCAGAGCCATGGCAATGATTCCCTTGCGCCAACCCCAGACCATAAGAACTATGAGGACGATGAGAATAAGCCAGTCTAAAATACCCATATATCCTACCTGCCTTATTTTACTTGCGGCAAAAGCTGCCTGTTTTTAAATGAAAAAAGTGATGAGGAGTTTAGCGCTCCCCATCACAAAAATATCAAAACTGCGAATGCTTTAGGATACTCTTAAACGCTATCCTTTTTCATCCGCTATTTCATAAAGCGCTGCATTTTGCGCTGGAGCTTGACCATTTTGCGACGGGATACGTTGTCTTCGCGTTTTTTCTTGACGCTCGGCTTCTCGTATGCCTGATGCTTCTTGATCTCAGACAGGATGGCAGCCTTTTCACATTTCTTCTTGAATCGCTTCAGCAAAATATCAAAAGGTTCAGTCTCTTTCGCTGTAACTGTCGGCACTAAATCACCACCTTTTTTGTATAGGATATGGTGTCAAAAATAACCATCCTGCTTTAGTGTCAAGCATAAACTGGATGATAGGCTAGACAATAGTCCCGCAGGGACGGCACAGTGTATCCCGGCATGTCAGTGCCGGGAGCGAGTACCGACATATATCAGTCTGTCAGGACGGCACTTTGTAACCCGGCACGTGAGTGCCGGACATGTTGCTCACAAAGAAATAAAGTCCGGTAGGACGGCACCACTTCCTATAAACAATGCTACTCTT
>DAHVPA010000124.1 GCA_027318525.1 Candidatus Cloacimonadota bacterium
AGTTCGCAAAAATTTACTTGGACGGGCTGGCTAATATAATCATCGGTAATTGATGTTGAGCGCATAATCAGAACTATGCTTTGACTGGCTTGAGGCACAATGGTCAGTTCGCTGCTTGGGGTACCATTGAAAGAAACGAGTTCCCATCCGGGTTCAGGACTGGCTAACAAACTAATAGGGATACTTTGAAAGTATTTATAATCACCAGCTGCTAAATCAATCCTGTTGTTGACTCGGATTTTGGCAGCTTCGGGGGGCTGGATAAGCAAAGTAACATCGGCAATCCCGGGTAATCCAAATTGAGAGGCAATCGCATTTCTGATGAAATCTGGGCGGTTGGTGGCAAAAGACTCCAGGGCGTTCACCTCACCTCTCCAGATAGACATGCTTTCCGGCATGCTCCAACGGTTAATATGCTGCGGCATTGAGTTTTGAAATTGCAGTTCATATTGCTGGATTTGGCTGTTCACTTTGTCCGGCAGCCAGTTATTGTTCAAACGGTCAGCCAAAGTGTTGATGAAATTGTCTCTAAAATCCGTGTTTGTAATGAGTCTTCTGAACAGCAGTGTTCTCCACTCCAGAGTATCAGCCAGAGCTCTGGCTAAGGTGTTATGTGACCAGTAGGGGTTCTGATACAATCCAAAACTGTAGTCCATATCATAAACCAGCCAACGCCACCGTCCGTCATGTCCATATTCTGCAGCGGGATTATAGGCTACCCGTTTTCGCCAATAACGGATGTTATTACCTGGCCAGTCTGAGTTGCCGGCATATATCTCACCTGCCATATATTCAGTGTAGTTGGAAAAATCAATTTTAGTTTGCAAGTATTGCCAGGCAGATGGATTGGACATATCATTCAAACTGATAAAATCCAAAAGAGCCAGGTAATCCTGATTATCACCGCAAGTAGCAAACCATTGACGTTCGAGCACATCTAGCTGGGATTCGACTATGCCATAATGTTCGGAAATATAGTTTTCCCGCATGCGTTCCTGCAGGGTGTGAATTCCCCAATATTCACCATTAATAAAAACGACGTAAGGCTGGAAAGCTGATACATCAAGGTTCTGTTCCTTAAGCAAGCTCTGGATAAGGTTGTCGCGAAACAGGGTCTTATGGACATCATTGCCTGAGTTGCGCAAAACAAGGTCGCTAAAAGCAGTTTGATAACTACTGTCAAAGAAAGGATAGGATAAGCTGTTCAATGGACCGCCGGATGTTTTCAGCCTTAAAGATTTCATTCCGGCTCTGGCGGTATAAGTTCCCATTAACTCAACTTCACAATCCTTATGATAAACCAACTCGCCGGTATTGGAAAACCAGTCCGTAGAGATAGGTCTATCCCAGTTTTGCATGAAATTGGCAGTAAAGAAACTAAGTCCGTCATATCCATTGCCAGCTACATATATCCCGGTATCAGGATCGAATAAATCATCAGGATTCATGGTCAAAGAGACAATAGGAAATTCTGGCAAACTGATACCAATCATGTAGGTTCCGGTTACAATTGGACTTGGAATAGCCTCTGAGCTAAAGCATCTGGTCTTGATTGTATGTATTTTGGGAATGTTCTGTGGGGGGGCAAACCACCAGTCAAGTTCACTGATGGGAGCGGGCAGATTGGGTAAAACGGTTGGTATCATGGATATGCCATTTGGTTCGGAACTCCTGTTGTGAAGTGTTAGCGGTCCATTCCAGATTGCAGAAGAGTCATTAGGCACAGAACCATCTGTGGTATAACGAATAATAACACCGATTTGGGAGGTAGAAAAATTTACAGTTATCGAATCAGCAAACCATCCGCTGTTATGTGTTGCAACAGGTGGTTCAAGTGTCGTGATAACGCTGGGTTGGTTTTCTTCTCTGGGAGTTGGCTGTTGAAAGAAAAACCATGTAGTATCACTGGGCAGTCTTCCATAACTCTGATTATCAGGGATCGCTGTGACCGGCATTTGGTCAATAATCTGCAAATTGTCAAACCTGGTCAGAATAACGGATTCACCAAATGCTGATATGGCAAAGTTAGTACCGCAATAGTCCCCATTGGGAGCTAACACTGGTGCTTCATTAACCGCCCAGACCAGAATGATTTGTCCCGGTGTGATAAAACTACCTTCTGGAAAACGGAACTTGGTGAGATTAGATGGATTATCAGACAAACAATATTGATTCAGGCTCAGGGTCGAATCGGCAGTGTTTTTTAGTTCAATCCAATCGCTGTATCTACCCAGGTAATCAGTAACCAAAGATGTATTGCTGGAGCAGACCTCATTGATTTGTAGAGAAAAAAGATTAAATGGTGTCACAAATAAAAACAAAAAGAATAATTTGAGCAACTGCTTCATTAAATCCCCTATTTTGATTACTGCGGCTCCTATGAAGTGCGGATGCGGTCGTAACGGAATTTAAAGCTTTTGATTCCTTCAAAGATTGTTCTGGCTAGCCTGTCCTGATACTGTTTATTTACCAAAAAGGATTCCTCGACAGGATTCGAAATAAAACCCATTTCAACTAGGACTGCAGGCATGAAAGCTCCTCTTAACACGTAGAAATTTGCCTGACGTATTCCTCTATCCGGTGATTTGGTGCCAGCACAGATATTCATTTGCAGTTTCAGGGCAAGGGTGTTGCTGTGTTCAAGATTCTCTGCTTGCATTATATCGGATAGGATGAGGGCAAGGTCATCATACTTTCTAAGTGCTTCAGTGCCGCCTTCGTATTTCTCAACCACAGAATTTTCCATTGCTTCAACAGCCCTGGCTTCATTAGTCTTGGCAGTTGAAAGATAATACATCTCAATCCCTTTGCTCGAGCGATCGCGTGATGCATTGGTATGGATGGATATAAACAGGTCTGCTTTATTATCATTGGCGAATCTTGTCCTTTCCTGCAAGGAGACAAATTTGTCTTCTGATCTCGTCAACAGAACTCTGACATTCATTTCTTTTTCAAGATAGTTCTTTAACATTAGAGCTACACTTAGGTTGATGTTTTTTTCATAAGCTCCTATTGTTTTGCCAACAGCTCCAGGATCTCTTCCGCCGTGTCCGGGATCCAAAACAATAGTTCTGATTGTATTGTCTTGTGGCTTGCTAATATGGAGTTTGTTATCCTTAAAAGCGACTTTGTCTTTGAACAAGTCCGGGAGATTGGATATAAGAAACTCAAACGGCAAGTAGCAGATACCATTTTGTTGGACTAAAGGTTGAGGATACAAGTAGTTTTTATTTTTGAAAGAGAAATATCTGGAACCGGATAAAAACAAGAATTGCTCATCATAGATATTGAGATATATCCTATTGTCAGAGCGCTCGTCCTTGACATTTGCCTTAAAAACACTAGCAATTTTTTCAAGTTCACAGTATCTGAGGTTATTAATGGTGTGAATTGGGATATAGATTTTATCAGCAGTATTTTTAATGTTTACTTCCAACGAATCTATATAATTCGAAGCAGATGATGTAGATGCCGATATTCCTAATATAATGAAGATAAAGCAGATTATTAAACTGAACCGGGGATTATATTTCATCTTTTAACTCTCATGATTAGACTGATTCGTAAATGCTGGTGTCCATTCTGAAGAACAGGACAGCTCCTGGATAAATCCGTTTTCGAAGCCGATTCGTTCCAGTGTCTCCAAGAAATCATCGTATTCATTTTGGGTAATGCCGCGGTTTATTTCTGGAAACCTGAAGCTTTGCCAAGTAGGGTAGTATTGTGCCATTAAGCTGATAGCAGTATCATTGCCCAGATTGTCTGCAATCCAATGAAGACTTTCAGTTATTCCTGCAGCTTGTCCAGGCAGCACCAACATCCTGATAATCAATCCTTTCTGGGCTATGTTATCACGATCGAGAACCAGTTTGCCTACCTGTCTGTGCATCTCTAAGATTGCCTGTCTGCTCACGGAAGGATAGTCAGCTACTGAGGAATATTGCATACTATATTTTGGATCAGCATACTTCAAATCCGGCAAATATATGTCTACCAATCCGTTTAGATGCTCCAAAGTATCAGTGTTTTCATAAGCATTGGAATTCCAGACAACAGGTATGGAAAGTCCTTTTCCTTTTGCTTCTGATAAAACATCAGCAAGTTGTATACTATAATGGGTTGGAGTGACCAAATTTATGTTGTGTGCCCCCATTGCCTGCAATTCCAACATAATGGCAACTGCTTCTTCATTTTTCCTTTCCGATCCCCAACCTTTTGCGCTGATATTGAAATTCTGGCAAAAGGCACATTTGAGATTACAGAAAGAGAAGAAGATTGTTCCGCTGCCCCTGGTTCCGCTTAAAACAGGTTCTTCACCATAATGAAGCTGATGCAGGTTGATTTTTAGATTGGCGTTTGCCTGACAATAACCAAGGCTCTGATATCTGTTAATCCCGCAGAAGCGCGGGCAGATATTACAATGTGTCAATTCAGGATATCTAGGTTGCATTTTAAAGCGAAAAACGTTCAGGAAGCAACTGAGAAAGTGTTGTTTCGTGCGTCGAAGTTTGATTGACGATGAAGACAAGCATATCCTGAGCGAATTCAGCCAACACTTGCCTGCAAGCACCACAAGGAGGGAAAGCCTTATCTGAATCTGCATAAATTGCAATTGCGGCAAATTCATGACTACCGCCTGCAATAGCTTGGAAGGCAGCATTTCGTTCAGCGCAAATGGTCATTGAATAGGAGGCATTTTCCACATTGCAGCCCTGAAACACTTTACCATCCTTGGTTAGTAATGCAGCTCCTATCTTGAATCCGGAATATGGTGCATATGCTTTTTGGGAAGCATTGCGCGCCTGTTCAATCAGTTCATTCTTTTTGTTTTCACTTAACATTATCATATTTTTGTCCTAATGTACTAATGCAAGAATCAAACCACCTGCGATGACCGAACCTATCTGTCCTCCAACGTTAGCGCTGACAGCAGGCATCAATAGAAAATTAAAGGGATCTTCTTTCTGTCCCATCTGATGGATTACTCTGGCAGACATTGGAAAGGCAGAAATTCCGCATGCTCCAATCATAGGATTGATTTTATGCTTCCTGAACAAATTAATGAACTTCGCAAAAAGGACTCCACCCGCAGTGTCAAAGATGAATGCTGCCAGACCCAGAAGGATAATTATCAGGGTCTGTAAACGCACAAACTGTGCTCCTGTCATAGTGGAGGCAATTGTTATGCCCAGAAGAATGGTAACAAGATTAGCCAGCTCTTTCTGAGCTGTTTGGGAAAGACTTTCCAGGACTCCGCTTTCTCTGATCAGGTTGCCAAACATTAGGAAACCGATTAAAGCAACAGATGCAGGTGCGACTAATCCTGCTAAAATCGTTATTGCAATGGGGAAGACGATTTTGACCGTTTTGGGAACTGCAGCAGAATGATAATCCATGTGGATTTTTCGTTCATGTTGAGAAGTGAGAAGTCTTACGACCGGTGGTTGGATTATCGGCACCAAAGCCATATAGGAATAAGCCGCCACAGAGATTGGTCCCAGTAAATGGGGGGCAAATTTGTTGGCTACATAAATGGATGTTGGACCATCGGCAGCACCAATTATTCCTATGGATGCTGCTTCTCTGATGGGGAAACCGAATACTGTAGCAAGAGTGATGGTCGCAAATATGCCAAATTGAGCTGCTGCTCCGAACAACAGCATATAAGGATTTGTCAACAGGGGTGTAAAATCTATCATAGCACCTATGGCGATGAAAATCAGGAGTGGAAACAACT
>DAHVPA010000125.1 GCA_027318525.1 Candidatus Cloacimonadota bacterium
TGAATTCCTGAGCCGCTTAAGGCGCTGGAGTTGGCATGGATGTCGCAGTATTCTATCATAATGTTTGAGTTCACACAATATATCCCTCCCCCGGAATTGGTTCCGCTTACGCTGTTGTTTTTGATGTCGCAGTGGCTAAACCTCACTTTATGGTTGCTGGAAACGTGGATTCCGCTTTCCGTGCTGTTCTGGATAACAGCATAGTTGATCAGTGTGGAATCGTTGGAGGTGGGGATAGAGATCAGCTCCATGCCTTTCCAAGTTGTCATAGACTGCAGATACACTTTACTGGAGGAGGTGCCATTCACTATCAGTCTTCCATCCACATCCAGGATGGTATCTGTTCCCATGTTGACTGTTGTGCCTGCCTGCAGGGTAAGGGTATGCTCGTTGGGCACGATGACGTTGCCAACAGGATAGTGGGTTCCCGTGTTCCAGGTGCCGCTGCCCAGAGTGTTTGTATAGGACAGGACAACATTATCAATAAACCAGTTGTTGATGTTGTAGGTATTTCCTGAAAAGTTGAAAGCCAGGTAACTGGTTGCCGATCTGCCGAGGTTATATCCGATGATGGCAGTTTGGGAGACCGGACCAATATCCATGGTTGGATGAGCAATCCAGACATTCTGCCAGGTGGTGCCGTCCGTCGAATACTGCACATCTATCTCGAAAGTGCCGGCATACCAATCCACCATGGTGTAGAAGTCGAGAGTCATATTGTGCATCAGGCGCGAATCAAAGGCGGTGGAGACAATCCTGTTGTTGGTCACGGTTTCGCTGGGTGACCAGCCGTACATCAGCTCTCCCTGATAACTTACGTTCGGTATGGCATTGTAACTGTTGCTCCACTGCCAGTGCGTGTTGGTGGAGCCGGTCTGCGTCCAGCCTGCGGGCAAAGCAGTGGCAAAGTTAAGGTTAAAGATGTCCACCGCTCCAAGAAGGGCAAAGCATAAGATAAAAACCGATAATAAAGCTTTTTTCATATCTACTCCTTTTGCTCAATATTCTGCTGGTTAAATACGAGATTATTTGATTTACTGTATAGTTGATGCATCTTTCACTGTCAAGAAATATCTAATTCTGCTTCCCATTATCCGATAGCCCTGCTTTTCTGCAGCATTGGGAGAGGTTGGTTCCCGGCTGGAAAAGCTGAACCGGAAAAAAAGGTTTGACAGTTTACCTGCCCTGAGTTAGTATTAAATTGTCACTTAAAAGAGAAAAGGAGAGTAGCATGCCGATATTATTGGAAACCGTTGTTGCCGACACGTTGGCAAAAGTCCTTCCCACCGAAGTCATCCAGCCCGGATTTTGGGCAAAGATGCTGCCCAAACTGCAAGTAATCGGGATTAAGCTGCTGGCAGCCCTGCTGATTTTCATAATTGGAAAATGGGTCGCCAAATGGATCAGCAAGCTGATACACAAAGCAATGGTCAAATCCAAGACAGATGAGACTCTGGCTGCCTTCATCAGCAACATCACCTATTTCCTGCTGCTGATTTTTGTGGTCATCGCCGCCATCAGCAAACTGGGAGTGCAGACCACTTCCTTCGTGGCAATCATCGGCGCTGCAGGTCTGGCAATCGGCTTGGCTCTGCAGGGCGCACTTTCGAACTTTGCCGCCGGCGTGATGCTGATTCTATTCCATCCCTTCAAGGTGGGAGATAACGTAACAGGCGCCGGTCAAACCGGTAAAGTGCATGAAATCCAGATGTTCAGCACAGTGCTTATCGGACCGGACAACCAGGCAATCATTATCCCCAATGCCAAAATCACGGCAGATGTTATCATCAACTTTGAAGGTGTACATAAGGCATAGCCCAAAGACACAGGAATATACTGAAAGCTTTTAATAAAATAAAGGGTAAGCAGTCAGCTTACCCTTTTCTACTATTTAGAGGTTAATAAATAAGCTATTCTTCGGCAGTCCAGGTCAGGGTTTGCTTCTTGCCGTCGCGGTATATATCAAAAGAGATGGCGTCGCCGACCAGAATGTCTGACACAGCAAGCTTGATGTCATTACCGGAAAGAATGGTCGTGCCGTTCACTCTGGTGATGACGTCACTGTTGCGAAGTCCCGCCTTGTAAGCGGGACTTTTAGCATTCAGTTCGACAACTATGACACCCGTCTGCGCTTCCAGATTGAGGTAGGAAGCCAGTTCCTTGTTGACTTCCTGCACCTTGAAACTGAAGTCCACGGGACGGATTTTATTATATTTTATCAGTTCCTGGGTTATCTTTTTCACGCGGTCTATGGGCAAAGCAAAGCCGATGCCGATGCTGCCTCCGCTTTCCGAAACGATGAAAGTATTGATGCCGATGACTTCGCCGTTGATATTGACCAGAGGACCTCCTGAATTACCCTGATTGATAGCGGCGTCGGTCTGAATCATATCTTTGTAGAGTTTATTATCCTGGCGTTGTCCAAAGTTCCTTTTTACAGCTGAAATCACGCCTACTGCCACACTGGGCTTGGTGTCGTTCATCAGAAAGCCATAAGGATTGCCCAAAGCCACCGCCCATTCCCCTATGATGAGGTCACTGCTGGTTCCGAGCTTGGCTACAGGCAGATCTTTGCCGGAAATCTTGAGCACAGCCACATCGCTGCCTTCGTCTATGCCTGTCAGTTTGGCATCAAATTCGCGCGCATCAGGGAGCACCACCTTGATTTGAGTTGCACCGCTAACCACGTGCGCATTGGTAATCAGATAACCCTCTTTGTCAAAGATGACGCCGCTGCCGATGGCTTGAACCTGCCTCTGCATCGGAACACCTCCGAAAAAATCGCCGAAAGGCCAGCCAAACATGTTCATCCCGCCGCGCACAATCTCCGTCTTGATGACGTTGACGGATACGACAGCCGGTTCGACTGCCTCAACAGCGTCTGTAATGGCGTTCTGACGTGATGCGTTGAGCTGGTCGTTGGCTTTCTGACGCGCTTCCTTTTTGCTGAAGAAGCTGCCGCTATCGGCATTGGAACCGTGGATTTTATTAATCAGCACCAGACTGATTCCGGCATTGAGCAGCAGCAGAACCACTGCAAAGATAACTAAATTTGGTCGTTGCACAGATTACCTCCGTTGTTAAATTTCTGGGACATTAAATACACAAAAAGAACGAAACACACTAACTGATTTCTTAATCACCGGTGTGTTTGGCTGTTTTCAGATGTTTCATGTTCACCGAAAAAGCTGTTTACGATGTTGCTGACCCGTTCCACATCGACAGTTGTGTCATAGCATGGTCCAAAGGGACGCCGGTTGAGGATGGCATAGACGGGATATTTCCAGCTTTCCCTGACCCCATCAGTCAAATCACGGTGGCAAGCCACAGCAATAACGACGTCCGGAGCGCTGTCCCTGACTATTTTGCGAGCCAAAGTGCCGCCATTGGCAATGCCGATGGGAATGTCATATTTCATGCCAAGCTTCTTAAGTTCACTGATGTCGCAGCAGCCGCATTCTTCACAATCACTGATATCGCGCGTAATCCTGACCCGGCAGTCATGGTTCTGCAGGCAATGCGGCAGCAGGATGAGGGTCCGGGGTTTGCCGTCAAAGCGGAAATTCTGCCTGAACAGCCTGTTTTGAAACTCCAGAAAGGATGTCTGCAGGCTTGGTTTACTGCACAATCTGAGCAGAGGGCAGAGCAGCGCCAGGGGATAACAGACAAAGAAGAGATTCCACTTGGCAAGTTTGTAGAATACCCCGAATGATAATCCCAACCCCGCAAACAGAAGCAGCAGCAGCCAGATTACATCAAGTAAGGCAACAACTGCAGTGAAGAGATTGAGCACTGCCACATCAAAAGCTGAAAGGAATATCCTGCCCTGCAGCCTGAAGGTGAGAATCACGGCCAGCGCCGTCAGCAGCAGCATTATCCCGCTTACGACCAGCGGAAACAGACTGTGAAACTGCCTTTCCTTGTCCTGTGTCATCTCAGCTCAACCTTTCCCCTTTTTCCAGATGTGCTCCCAGGTGAAACGCCCAGGCTTCCATCACTTTTTTTCCGGCAGGCTGCACCTTTCTGATCAGCAGCTTTTTATCCCCGGTCTGCACGGAAAAGCCGATATTTTTATAGATACTGACAATGCTTCCGGTGGGCTGAGTGCCTTTTTTATCAAGGATTTCCGCCTCCATGATTTTGAGCTGCTGTCCGCGCAGGCAGGAAAAAGCACCCGGATTCAGAGCCAGCGCTCTGATGTGGTTAAGGATTTCCTGTGCCGGCTGATTCCAGTCCAGATGAAAATCATCCTTTTCCAGTTTGCGGCTGTAAGTGGCTTTGCTTTCATCCTGGGGAACGGGTTCCCAGGGCTTGGCATAATAATCTTCCAGAAACTGCACCAGGCACATGGAACCGATATAGGCAAGCCTTTGCAAAAGCTCTGTCGCATTCTCGGAAGGAAAGATAAACAGCGGTTTCTGATAAAAGACAGGACCCGCATCCATCCTGGAATCGAGTCTGAAAATCGTTATCCCAGTCTGGATAATGCCCTGCCACAAGGCAAAAGGCACCGGTGCAGCACCACGCAGTTCAGGCAGCAGAGACGGATGCAGATTGACAGCGCCATACACTGCTGACTGGCGCACAGCCCGTTTCAGCTTTTGACCATAGGCAATCACGACCAGGAAATCCGGCTTCAGGTCCTGCAGGATTTCAAGGGAAGCCGGGGAATTGATATCTTCCGGCTGGTGCAGAGGTAAATCCAGCTGCAGAGCGAGCTGTTTGACCGGAGTCGGTGCCGGTTTTGGATTACGCCCGGCAGGTCTGTCCGGCTGGGTAAAAACAGCCAGCGGACGGAAGCGCGGCGAATCAGCCAAAGCCTTCAGAGCGGGCAGGGCAAATTCTGAACTGCCGCAGAAAACTATTCTGTCAAATGCGCTCATTCCTTGCTGCTGACTTGCTTGCCATAGATTTCGGAGCGGATGTTGACACCGTTTTCCGCAGTGCTTTGCAATGCTTTAAGCTTGCGTTTGATTTTAAGCAGGGGGAGTTTGCTGAGCCGGTCCACAAAGAGCACACCGTTCAGATGGTCAAATTCATGCTGAAAGACTACTGCGTCATAGCCTTCCGCTTCCGCTTCGTGTCTTTTTTTATCCAAATCCAGATAGGAATAGCTGATTTTATTAAATCGTTTGACCCGGGCATAGATGCCGGGGACGCTGATGCAGCCTTCCTCTATCTCATAGTCACCTTCACCGGAAAGCAGCTCGGGATTAATCAGGACAGTGGGATTGGGCTTGCCTTCTTCCTTGCTCCATTGCGTATCCATGACAAAGATTCTGACGCTCTGCCCCACCTGAGGCGCTGCCAGACCCACCCCATCCCGCTGATACATCGTGTAAACCATGTCGCGCACAAAGCTGCGCAGTTCATCATCAAAGGTTTCCACGGGTTTGGCTATCTTGCCCAGGATGGCGTCGCCATAAATCCGCACATCCAGCAGTTTTGGTTTATCGTTCATGTCTTACTGTTTCCTTCATAATTGCCCGGAGGGATTATCGCGGGCTAACCCCACGAAGACCCCTCGTTGACCCCTCGCAGGAAAAGAGGTCAGGGATTGGGATTTTCGTCTTTATTAAGTATTGTGACCACGGATGAACGTGAAAATTCCACCCGCACATGATTGGTGTCGTCAATTTCGATAACAACGA
>DAHVPA010000126.1:0-2578 GCA_027318525.1 Candidatus Cloacimonadota bacterium
TTGCAGATGAAAAGATTCAGTGTGGTTTTGTTCAAAGGTCTGTCAAACTGCAGCCGGATTTGTCCGCGAGCCGGATTGGGACTGCATTTGAGTTTAATTCCGACAGGGGGTGTTACTTCATCTTCATTGGCTGTGACTTGATTTATAGCGCCATAGGGGCAATACTGCACACAGGTGCCACAGCCGTCGCAAAGGGTCTGGTCAATGGTAAAAGTCCCCTGGTGCTGGTCAAATTGAATCGCTCCCGTGGGACAGTGCCAGACGCAGCGACCGCAGTTCCAGCAGCGGTCGGGATTGATTTGATAATAGACGGTGCGCAGGGCTATGAGCAGGCTTGCTGTGAGAAGTAAGAGTAAAACCTGCAGCCAGCGCTTGCGCATAAAATCACTTCGTGATGGACTTGGTGGGGCAACCCATGAATTTGACGTTGTTGCCGGTGATGCAGACATTGCAGCCGGTGCATTTGGTCTGGTCAATCACAGCTTTGAGATAGCCGTCCTGCTTGACCATGGTAATGGCGTCATTGGGGCAGAATACCTTGCAGAGCTGGCAGCCGATGCAGCCCTTGGGTTCGTTCACATAGCTGCTTTGGGCATTCCAGAGGGGCTGATTGAGACTGTCCCGCAAAGCGATCTGCCTGCCTTTCCAGTCCACCTGACTCACCAGCAGCACATTCTTGTTCATCACGCCCTGCACGCTGAGTGTATCGCCTTCGGCGGGATGAAAATCCAGGCTGTCCATTCCGGCAGCCGGCAGCATGGACAGGATCAGCTTTTCCTTGCCGGATTGCAGGATAAAGCGGTCTTTATTGATCGTGAGCGTTCCTTCCTTGTGCAGGATATCGCTGGCATCCGCCGTCAAAGTGGTGATACTCCCTGCCGCCAGAAGAAGCAGGACTGCCGTCAAGGCAAAGTAACTTATTTTCTTATACTTGGACATCTTTGTCATCGCTTTTCATTCCTCACTTTCAGAATCATGTCTGTAATACAATTTTCTCTCAGCTTTCCTTCCTGCTGCGAGGGGTTATCGTGGGCTTACCCCTCGAAGACCCCTCGATGACCCCACCTATCGGTTGAGGCAAGATAAGTCTGATGCAAGGAATATTCCTATTTGGGTAAATCTTTCATCCTGAGCGCTCCGGCAAAGCACTTCTGAACGCAGAGCGAACAGCCGACGCACTTGTCTTCGTCAATCACGGGAACTTTATCATCGTCAAGGGAAATCGCCAAATAGGGACAACGGGTGCAGTTGCCGCAATGCACGCAAAGGTCCTTGTCCACGGAGGATACCTTCTGTTTGGGAGGAAGTTCCATAAAGTCGGTCACAGGGCTGGGCAGGGCGATGCCGATAAGCTCCTTCACGCTTTTGATGTTGCGCGCTTCCATAAGGTAGGACAGACCGCTCTCCAGTTCGTCAATGATGTGGTAGCCATACTTCTCCACTATGGTGCAGAACTGCACGGTTTCAGCACCCAGAGCCAGAAAATCGGCAGCGGCTTTATAATCCATGGGACCCCCGTTGCCGGATATAGATACTCCACGTCCGGCAGCCCGGGAAATGGTCAGATAGCTGATGGGCAGGACGCCTTCGCCGGACATGCCGAAGAGCACGCCTTCGTCCCAGCGGTTACGTGGCTTATCTCTGAAGGCAAGGGTCGGGAAGGTGTTGGCTAAGGTGACTCCGGCCTGCTTGTTGGGGTATTTATCCAAAACAGCTTTAATAGCGTCGATAATGGGCACAATGGAAGTGACGGCACCGGTCAGCTTGAAGAGCTTGGGGATTTCCGGCTGGCTGATTTCCATTATCCAGTCAATGATTTTAGCGGTGAGCTCGGCATTCTGGGAAACGATGTCACCATGCGTGCCATCGCCACCCTGCGGACACGACAGGCTGTATTCAATGCCCATGGCTCCGGCAGCCTCCAGCTTTCGGGTATTGCTCTGCCAGCCTGCTTTGTCAGCTGCGTCGTCGCCGGTAACGGGTCCACCCGTGCTTGCCATGGTCAGGCGGTCGGGAAATTCGGCAATAAGCTGTTTGATTTCAGCGCTGACACGGTCTATCGTATGTTCGGACACGTTGTCACAGTTGCCGTAGGTGTCCTGGTTGAACACAATCATATACTCGCCGGGAATGTGGATGGGTACGTCGTCAAAGGCGGTCTTCATGATGCCGCCTGCCCAGCCTGCTTCGTAGGCTTTCTTCATCTGCTCGTATCCATCAGTGGGAGGCGCAGCGGAAAGCAGGAAAGGGCTTTTTAGCTTGCGTCCGAAGAATTCTGCTTCGACGGAAACAGGCAGGAGATTGCGTCCGGGAATGGGGTAATAGCTTTTGGTGGGTTTATCGATGCGGGGTGTCTCTGTGCCGTTGAACTGAGCTTCTATGGTGTAGGCGGTGTTCTTGCCGGCTGCGACGGCTTCCACCACAGTGGTGGGACCGTTGACCATGTCGCCGCTGCAACAGAGGGAAGAGCCTTTTCCATGCTCCGAAATATCAAAGATGCAGGGCGAAAAGTCGGAAGGTTTAAGGCTGGAGCGGTTGCCGATTGCCATGAAGACCTCATCAAAGGGACGGGTCTGTC
>DAHVPA010000126.1:2586-5628 GCA_027318525.1 Candidatus Cloacimonadota bacterium
CAGGGCGAAAAGTCGGAAGGTTTAAGGCTGGAGCGGTTGCCGATTGCCATGAAGACCTCATCAAAGGGACGGGTCTGTCCTGCGTCGCCTGTTTCATCCTGCATTTTGGAAGGATGGAAGCTTTCGCCGGCAGGCAGAAAGACGGGCTTGGTCTTAATAGCTTTGACCTTGCCGTTCTCATGCAGAACTTCGGCAATGCGGGTGCGGTTGGTTATATGAACTCCGGCTTCCAGCAGCTCTTTCTTTTCCACTGCTGTAAGCGGCATTTCCAGATTGCTTTCCAGTACTATCATTTCCACATGGGTTGCGCCAAGCTGTTTGGCAGTCAGTGCGATATCGGCGCCGATGGCTCCGCCCACCACGGCTATGCGCTTGCCTTTGACCAGAATGGTGTCTTTGGTTTTAAGGAAGTCCATACCCCAATGCACAGCTTCAGCACCGGGAATATTCAGCTTTACGGGCTCGGTCAGACCTACCGACAAAACAATAGCGTCGTAGTCCTTTTTATAGTGTTCGAGTTGGGATGAAATCTGCATATTGAAATGGAAGGTAATGTCAAAAGAGCTTTCCAGAAATGCGATGTCGCTATCCAGGAAGTCCTTGTCCAAACGGTGGTCGGGAATCAGGTTGCAGGCTCCACCGGCTTTGGCATCGGCTTCAAAGACATCCACCTTCCAGCCGAATTGCGCCAGAGTGACTGCTGCACCCAGTCCGGCAGGTCCGCCACCGATCACGAGAGCTTTGCGTCCATTTGATTGGGGCTTATCAAAGACAGGTATCTGGTTCAATTCTCTGGCTTTCTTAATAATTGTGGCTTGCACAGCCTGGATTTGGATGGGTGTGTCAAAGCCTTCGCGGGAACAGGCTTGCTGGCAATGGTAATCCGGGCAAACGGCTCCGCAGATGCCGCCCAGAGGGTTGCTGCCCAAAATGATGGCAGCGGCGCGCTTATAGTCCTGGGGCATGCCTTTGGCGGCTGCCCTGATGAAATCGGCAGGTGAGCAATCCACCGGACAGGCGGTCTTGCAGGGTTTTTCCTCACAGTATTCGCAGCGCTTGATTTCGCTTTTCAGTTGTGCATCGGTCAGAAAGGTCTGATACATATTGTCCTCATTTATCTCTTTTTAATCTTCTTCTGTTTAAGCTGTTCCACCGCCAGCAGAATGGCTTCCGGTGTGGCAGGGAATTTCAGGGGTGCGATTTCCTTTCCATCTGAAAGGGAATTTATGGCATTGCGCAAGGCGAACCAGACCGCCTCACCATAGATGAAAGGCGGTTCCCCTACAGCTTTGCTGCCCATCACGCTGGCTTGCTTGCGTTTGGTCTGGACCATTTCCACGACCAGCTTTTCCGGTAAGTCGCGGATGCCGGGAATCTTGTAGGTGGAAGGCGAAAGCGCCAGATAGCGTCCTTTGGCGTCATGCTGCATGTCTTCCATGGTGCACCAGCCCATGGACTGGATGAAGGCTCCGATGATTTGCCCGCGGTCGATATCGTCATGCAGGGAGGGAGCTGTTTCATGCACGATGTAGGCATCCAGCAGTCTGAAATCACCTGTCAGTGTGTCTATCTCGACTCTCACCAGAGCACAGCCGTAAACATAGTAGGCAAAGGGATGACCCTTGCCCTTGGCACGGTCGAAGTGCACTTCAGGTGTGGCATAGTAACCGTGTGAACCCAGGGCTATGCGGCTGTTGTAAGCCAGACGGATAAGCTCAGGGAAGGTAATCTGTCGTTTTGGATTGCCTTTTACAACTGCCTTGTCATCTGCCAGAAGGATGTCGCTGGGTTTGAGTGCTTTCTTCGCTTTGGTGGACAAGGTTTCGGCTGCAAGTTTGAGCAGTCTGTCCCTGATTTGTTCGGCAGCGATGCGGGCTGCATTTCCGTTAATGTCGCTGCCGGTGGAAGCCGCTGTAGGGGAAGCGTTGCCCACTCTTTGGGAGTTGCTGCTTTCCACCCTGATGCGGTTAAAGGAAATCCCTAAAACACGGGATACTACCATCGCAACCTTGGAATTGACTTCCTGTCCCATTTCGATGCCACCGGTGGTGACTGAAACAGTTCCGTCGATATAGACCCAAACCAAAGCGGAGCCTTGGTTGAGCAAGGCAGTGGTGAAGGAAATGCCGAATTTGACAGGTACAGTTGCCAGTCCCTGCTTTCTATCTCCATGTGTCTGGTTAAATTTATCTACTTCTGTCTTTAGCTTTGGGTAGCAGGAAATCTTTTGCAGCCTGGAGTAAAGTCCCTGTAGGGCAGGTTCCTTGATGGTCTGACCATAAGGTGCGAGGTCACCCGGTTTATACAGATTTCTCAGTCGCACCTGCAGGGGGTCAAGCCCCAGTTGATGGGCGATTTCTTCTATCACCTGCTCAATTACGAAAATGCCCTGCGGAGCACCAAAGCCACGGAAAGCCGTATTGGGAGGCAGGTTTGTGATGCAGGCCCTGCCCCTGATGCGGATATTGGGTATGCTATAAGCGTTTTCAGCATGGAACATGGCGCGTTCCAGGATGGCAATGGATAAATCTGCATAAGCGCCGCCATTGGCAAGGAGTTCAATGTCGTATGCCAGGATTTTACCTGTCTTGTCGAAGCCGACTTTATACCGGCTGCGGAAGGGATGGCGTTTGCCGGTGGCGAGCATGTCTTCGGTGCGGTCGAGCTTGATTTCCACCGGATGTTGGGTAACAAACGCACCCAAGCCTGCCAGGCAAGCCCAGAGCGTGCCGGCGCGTTCCTTACCGCCAAAGGCACCGCCCAGTCTGCGCACATCCAGCACAATCTTATGGGCGGGAATACCCAGCACGTGGGACATCACTTCCTGCACTTCCATAGTGCTCTGAGTGGCGGAATAAAGCGTTAGCGTGTCATCCTCACCGGGAACAGCCCAACAGCGCTGGGTTTCCATATAAAAGTGCTCCTGGTTGGAGGAATCCACCCTGCCTGAAAGCGTGTATGGGGCTGACTTCAGGGCAGACTGCACCTTGCCGCTTTCGATTTTGCGCTCCGGGACATACCATTGCTTGTTGTTATCAGCTT
>DAHVPA010000127.1 GCA_027318525.1 Candidatus Cloacimonadota bacterium
CAAAGAAGAGAGATGCTGAGGCATCTCTTTTTTTTATTCATTAAATCGGACAGCAAAAAACACGAAAAAAACCACACAACGGAAGGCAAAGCCATATCAGTAAACAGGTAATGAATAATATGTGGATAACTTGTGGATAAAACCGCATAATTATCCACAAGCATACGCAACTCATTGAAAAAAGGCAAGATAGAAAAAACCAATTATCCACAGAAAATGTGGATATCTCCTCAACTGTCAGTAATGCAAGCAGGTATGAAAAAAATGAATGCAATATTAAGTAACCACGCCAGGCGCGGATTATCCTGCTTGACAGTAAACCTGCTCGCATAAGATTGCATCCAAGTGATAAATTGGTATAACTATATGAAAAAGAAAGAGAAAGAACATCTGGCGAATACGTTTTATTTTGATTTGTTGCAGCAGTATGAAGAGGATGATATTTTTTATGCTTCCACTTTCACTTTGCGAAAGGACAGCACCGGCAATATCATCTTGTATCCCGATGCGAGATTTTTAAATCGGAAGAGCTGCATCTATAGTCATAATGCTGTTATCTTTGAAGGTGACCTGCCGGAAATGATGCTGATAGCCGTGCAACCGGGAATCTATCCCAAACAGGTTTATGACATTCTGCAACTGAGAATAGAAGTGACCGGATAACATGCCTGTTGAGGAATTCCCACAACTCAGTAAAAACAAACTAGCCCGGTTGCTGAAACTTAAGCAAAAAAAGTATAGGGAAGCCGAAGGTAAGACCCTTGCTGAGGGGATTAACCTGATTGAGCAATTGTTTGCCAATGGAATCCGACCCCTGGAACTGATATGTTCCAACCCGGATAGTCTGATGGGAATAATCGGGAACAAAGGTGTTCCTATCTTTATCACCGGTCAAAATGAACTGGCAAAACTGTCAGACACAGATACTCCCCAATCCGCGGTAGCAGTCTATTCCATACCTCAGACGAAACTGAAAGATAGGAGATTGGTTGTTTATCTGGATGGTATTAGAGATCCAGGTAACCTGGGGACGATAATCCGCACAGCTGCTGCATTCGGGCTGGATGGAATTATATTGTCTCCCGACAGTTGTGAGATATGGTCTCCCAAGGTGGTCAGATCATCGTTGGGCAGCGTGTTTTGGATGCCCATCCAGATTGCAGGTGCAGACTGGCTTGGGCAGCAAAAATCCTTAAAAATCGGGTTGCTGATGGATGGAGATACAGATCTGTATCGGTTAAAGGTTGACTCCAAAAAGCCCTGCTGCATTATAATCGGATCAGAAAGTAGAGGGATTTCCCCTGAAGTAGTAAAGCTTTTAGACCAGAAAGTATATATTCGAATCAACGAAAACATGGAATCATTAAACGCCTCAGTCGCCGCAGGAATAGCCATGTATGAACTGAGCAGCCGCTTTGATATTGACACGAAAAGCTGATTGAATATAATTGGAAGATAGAAACATTGTGATAGATTTGGAGAGACCGTGAATGTAAATGTAAAACCCACCGGATGGATAGAAGTAATATGCGGGAGCATGTTCAGCGGTAAAACCGAGGAACTGATACGCCGTATCCGCAGAGCAGAATATGCTAAGCAGAACGTAATCGTTTTCAAACCTGTCCTGGATAACAGGTATGACGAAACCAATATCGTATCACATTCACAAATGAAAGCTCCTTCGATTCCTATTAATCACGCTGAGGAAATCAGATCATATATTACTGAAGATATGGAAGTGGTGGCAATTGACGAAGCGCAGTTTTTCGATGCATCAATCATAGATGTGTGTAATGAACTCGCCAATAAAGGCAAAAGGGTCATCGTTGCAGGACTTGATCAGGATTACCGGGGTATTCCTTTTGGTTTTATGCCTCAATTGATGGCGATAGCAGAATATGTGACAAAGAATCTCGCTATTTGCCTGCGTTGTGGAAATCCTGCCAATCGCACCCAAAGAACAGTTCACAGTGATGAACAGATATTGGTTGGCAGTACGGAGGCTTATGAAGCTCGCTGCCGCAACTGCCATGAGGTAATGGACTGATGCCAGAATCCGGCGTAAATAGCGCATTCATAATCGGGATTCTGAGTCAGGCGTTAAACATATATACTCTCCTGATTTTAGTCAGAGCCTTAATGTCGTGGTTTAATTTCAATCCTGCCAATGGGATTTATTATATCTTGATTAAATTAACAGAACCAGTGCTTGGACCAATCCGCAGACTAATCCCTATGCAGGGGATAGATTTTTCGCCAGTTATTGCTATTTTGCTGATTGATTTGGTTATAAAGCGGATTCTACTCGGATTGCTTTCTACATTATTTGCATTTTAGGAGGAAACATGGCATTGAATCCTATCGATATCAGGCATCAGGAATTCACATCAGTTTTAAACGGATACAAAAAGAAAGAAGTAAGAGCATTTTTAGAGCAACTGGCCCGCGAGATTGAAGAACTCAATAGAATGCAAGAGAAGGAAATCCAGCGTCAGCAGATGATGCAGCAGGAAGTCCGCCAGGAAGCAGTGCACGCCTCACAGGCAGTGGATGATTTGAAGCGGCGGGAAGAACTCATCAGCCGCACATTGGTGTTTGCAGAGAAAACCAAGGCTGATATCATTGCCAACGCCAGAAAAGAAGGTGAAAATATCCTTCAGGAAGCCGACATCAAAGCAAAAAGGGCCATCCAAGAAGCCAAACAATACCTGAGTATGCTGGAACACCAATACATGCATCTGAAAGAACAAAAAAGGCAGTTTCTCATGCAATTCAGGGCTGAGCTCCAAACTTTTATGGATAGGATTGGCAAAGATCCCCTCATGATTAAAGAAGCTGAACAGCTTATTGACAAAGAGTTCAACCAGATCAAAGAAGATATAACACAGAATAAAGAACAACAAGGTGATAACGGAAATCAGTGATTATGGATTACAGAGCTACAGCGGACTGGTTTAAGAACAGAGTATCAGAGACTCCGGAAGTGGCAATCGTCCTTGGAACAGGTTTGGGCGGTTTAGCTGAGAAGCTGGAAAATCCAGTGGTTATCCCCTATTTTGAGATTCCCGGTTTCGTAAACAGCACATCACCTTCTCATTTAGGTAATCTGCTTTTTGGTTACTTGGCAGGCAGAGCAGTATTATGCATGCAGGGCAGATTCCATTTTTATGAGGGTTACTCAATGGAGCAAGTGGTCTTTCCAATCAGAGTCATGGCTGCATTGGGAGTCAAGACTTTGATAGTGACCAATGCTGCCGGTTCATTACGGGAAGAGTTGGAACCCGGCGACATCGTTGTAATAAAGGACCATATCAACTTTATGGGAACAAATCCCCTTATCGGAAAAAATGATGAAAGCTTGGGAGAACGATTTCCATCAATGAACCTGCCTTATTCACCTGAGCTGCATGAACAGGTAAGAAACATCGCACAGAGCAACGGAATCAGCCTAAAATGGGGTAACTACATTTCTGTGACTGGACCAAGCCTGGAAACTAAAGCTGAATGTTCAATGTTTGCAGCCTGGGGAGCAGACATTGTCGGGATGTCGACAGTACCGGAAGTAATAACAGCAAGACACTGCGGGATGGAAGTGTTGGGTTTTTCCATAGTTACCAACTACAGCAATTTGTTTCACAATCTTGCCCATTCTCAGGAGGAAATCCGTCACAATGCCGATAAAGCAGCTCAAAATCTACTTTTAATAATACACGAAGTTCTGGTTCAGAACACGAATTAGGTTACATTATGGCTAATGTTGTTTTTAGATTGACAGAAAGGCAGAACATTTATTCCAGTGATATATTGATCACAAATTGATGGGATAATAGATACAGGAGCTTTAAAATGGCAGTGAAGAAATTAACCGCAGCCAAGTTGAAAAAGTTTGAAGAACTGATTCGTAAAGAGCTGCAGGAAAGCAGAAGTTACATAGATAAAACAAATCAAGATCAGAGCAAGGGAGCACGCGAAAGTGCGGGCGATCTGTCCTCATATGCTTTCCATCAGGCAGATCAGGGTAGTGATACCAATTTAATGGAACAGACTGTGATGCTGATGGAACAAGAAAGAGATAAAATCAGGTTATTGAATGATGCCCTAAATCGGATATCGGAAGGAAATTATGGCATCTGTGAAATCTGTGGTGAGTTAATTGCGGATACCAGACTGGAAATCATTCCTTATGCCAGATATTGCATTGACTGCACCGCCAAAGAAGAAGGGAAAAAGAGATACAGGAAGTAAATGGAACTTTATTGGATGCAAGAAAAGCAGACAGTTGCGGCTAGGCAATTCAGATATCTCTGGTTGACAGCTGTAATCCTGCTGCTGGATCAGGCAATCAAGATGGTTGTAAAAGCTTACTTACCTTTGTATGAAAGCAAGCCTGTGATTGGAAGCTTGGTCATGTTTACCCATGTACAAAATACAGGTGCAGCATTTAGTATCAGTCTGGGAAGTCCTTCTCTCAACCGGGTGTTTTTTATAATCGTCCCTCTACTGGCGATAGCATTTATTTTTTATTTAATCTACCGTTCCACAACCCGATTGCAACAGATCAGTTTCTGTATGATAATCGGGGGAGCACTGGGAAACCTGATGGACAGGTTATTATATGGGTATGTCACTGACTTTGTCGATATGGATTTTCCCGATTTCATAATGCAACGCTGGCCTGTTTTTAATCTTGCAGACAGCACAATCGTAATTGCCATGGGGTTACTGATTCTGGATATGATTATTCATAAACCAACTCCTGAAATCACGTCCCCAAACCACAACGAAGTATCAACCCTCGATCAATAAATCTAGGAGTAATTATGCGCATCATCGTTTCATTTTTAGCTCTGCTGGTTATGTGCTCCGCACTATTTAGCGCTACCATTTACCAGATTCAATACACAACGGTACCGGGTCCCGGAAATAACTATCCCTCCACACTGGTCGGGCAGGTAGTTTCCACTGAAGGAATTGTGACTGCCACCGGTTATACCGGAGGTAAATATGTGATTTCTGAAGGTACAGGATTGTGGAAAGGAATATTTATCAATGACCCAGCCCATACACCGCAAATTGGCGATAAATTGGCTATCACTGGAACAGTCAATGAAGTCAGTGGATTTACGGAAATTGGATCTGTGACAGCTTATTCGCTGATAAGCTCTGACAACCAATTACCAGCAGTCACTCCGATTGCCCCGGGTAATATCCAATACAACAACGGGGAAGCTTATGAAGGCGTTTTTGTCAGACTGAGCAATGTGAAAGTATCCATACTGCCCTTTGGAGCTAATTTTACAGTAACAGACAACGTTAATAGCTGCCAGATAAGCAGCGGATTTTTTCCTCAACCCTATACCTGGTCTGGTATCGTATTAAACCAAATCTGGTCTGAGATATATGGTGTAGTCTATTACTCCTCTGGACAATACAGAGTTAATCCCAGAGGTGATGCGGATATGATCCCTCTGGCGGATATAAACACCATTTCTTTGAAGCTGGAGAATGTAGAGGCAACTAAAAACGAGGAGAAACCGGTTAATGTTACAGTTTCCAAAATGGAAGAGATCTGGGGAGTAAAAAAATACACATTGAGAGTAGGCTTTAACAAGAGGATTTTGAGTTT
>DAHVPA010000128.1 GCA_027318525.1 Candidatus Cloacimonadota bacterium
GGAAAGGTGTTCGAGGAAAGTATCTGAAGGCCTATCGCGCCGGCACGAATCTTGTCCTGCTCGAACCCAAGGTCGCGGCAGCCTTCCCATCGGACCGTGCGGTAAATGAGGCGCTCAGCACCCTCATCGAAGCCGCCGAGCAGCATTGCCGATTCGTCGCCACGGATCTGGAAGTACAGCTTTCCGCCGTTTTGGACCATCCGATAGATGTTCCAGGCACTTGTGCCGTGCCCGCCCGCAAACTCTATGATATCTGTCGTGCTTTACCCGAACACACACCCATAGAATTTCACAAGGACGGGGAAAAGCTGCTCCTAAAAGCCGCTAAAAGTCGCTTCACCCTGCATGTCCTACCCGCCGATCAATTCCCGTATCTCAGCACTCACAGCAGTCGTTGTCAGGGTAACTGCAATGCCAAAGCCTTTCGCGAAGCGCTTGCCGTCACTGCCAACACCATGGCACAGAATGACGCGCGGCTCTTTCTGAATGGCGTCCTCATCGAGGTCGAAGGCCAAGAACTGCGTCTCGTAGCCACAGACGGTCATCGCCTGGCCATGATGACCCTGCCCTTTGCCAGCAATCTGGAAAGCGGAAGCTACCAGGCCATTCTGCCGCGCAAAGCCGTTCTCGAACTGCTGCGGATTCTCGATGATGGCGATATCGCATTGGAGATGTCGGACACCGGCTTCCTACTCAACGATGGCATGCAACAATTCGCCTGCAAACTTATCGACGCCAAATATCCCGATTACCGGCGCGTGATTCCCCAGGGACATCCTCGCTTCGCCATACTCGACCGCCAGACCTTCAAAAGCGCCTTGCAGCAAAGCGATGTCCTGGTTAGCGACCGTAATCCGACCACCCATCTACACCTCAGAAACAACCAGATGACCCTGCGCAGTTGCAATGAAGAACAGGAGGAAGGCGAGATCCAAATCCCCGTTGAGTATCAGAATGACGCTCTGGATATTGCTTTCAACAGTCGCTATCTCACGGATACCACCCAGATATTCGCCCAGGAAAGTTTGCGGATGCGCGTCAAGGATAGCGACAGCAGCGCAATTTTTACTCCGGTAGATGGAGATAACCCCCTGTATATCATTATGCCTGTCCGTCTCTGAGATGCCCCTGGAGACCCTGCATATCCAATCGGTGCGTTGCATAGAAACCCTGGATCTGAAAGCAGATCAGCAATGGAACTGGCTGATCGGCGCCAATGGTGCGGGAAAAAGTTCCGTGCTGGAGGCCATCCATATCCTCGGCACGGGGCAAACCTGGCGACGCAATCCCCGCCATGTGCAGCGGGAGGATGACAACGAATATTATAGTGGTGGAATTGGCAATCATGTCGTGATTAATCATGACCTTGATGTCTTGCTGCTGGTTCAAAGCTGCCTGAGCGTGATACTTACTGCCCCAGAGACCATATTCTTCAGCCGCAAAAGTCACGAATCTGATGCTGCATTCAGGCTGATAGTTTGATGCTTTCAAGACCCGTGCAATTTCCAGGGCGGCGGCAGTGCCACTGGCATTATCGTCTGCTCCCGGTGCAGTCAGGAGTGGGTCGTTTCCATCAAAGACAATGGAATCGTGATGACCGCCTACGATTATGTATTTTTCAGGAGTAAGGGTTCCGGGCAGAGTTGCCACAACATTATACTGATTAGTGTTTTGAAAGATATTGAACAATTCGACCTGGGCATTGGGAATACCAAAACGAAGGAATTGGTTGCGAATCCAGTTTGCCACTTCCAGTCTGTTATTGGCATGGGCGTTGCGGGTTCCGAAGTCCTGAAGCTGCTGGATAAACCATGCGATGCTATCAGCATTCACCTGATTCAAAATAGTGCCGAAATCCACTCTGGAAGGCTGGGCAGCCTTGACCATACTGCGGTTTATCCTGACTGGTTCAAAATCCATTAACACAGGCTGCCAGTCGGTCTGCTGCATGATTGCTGTTTCGGTGAGATTAGTTTGCACCAAGACAATTCCATCCAGTTCCGTAATGATTTTGTTAAGAGCAGGTTTTGCAGTGGATTGGATATTGCCGGGAGGTGTAAGTAAATACCATTTGGAACTCAGGGGGAATCTATCCAAAAGTGTGTAAGCAGTGGCAGGAAGGCTTTTCAGAAAAGCATCATCCGCATCTGTCAGTAAATAGTTACGGCTGGCATAGAACAGGTTTATCGAGATTGGGAGTTTATCCAACGCAATAACATTGCGGTCCAATCTGACCAGGAAACGTTCTGCCGGAACTGCTGCCAAGCCTGTCAAGATCAGAACGGCGAATAGTATCAAAACTGCTTTTTTCATACATACCCCTTTTTAGGTAACCACTAAGTATCTTCTCTTTAGTGCAATTTGCATACCACTTATTTTCAGGTCTAAATTTTCCGTCAATGAATATAATGATGACTGTCCCGGCTACGATGAGCAGACGTCTTTCACCCCTGCGGCATTCAGCAGAAGCATTTATTCTGAAGCAGATAGAACTGCCTGATAATATCATTTTTATCCAAACGCAGCAGTTATTTATATCATAATGATATGCCGTTTACAAAGCGATTGTTCTATTGCATCTCCTATCTCTCTATTAATTATGGAGATATGATAGATGGCAGGATTGGCTCATGGCTTGCACTAAAGACATCGTAAAAAGAATAATGGAGGTAAAAATGAAAAAGTCAATGGTATTTGCAGCAGTCTTGTTAATCTGCCTGGTGCCTGTCCTGCTGGCGGCAGATAACAATGAGATTACTCTGCAGAAAGGTAACAAAACAATCATAATCAAAGGCGATAACGACCTGAGTCAACTCGATGAGCTAAAGAAGCTTAACATCGATTTAGATATGAATACCGTCAAGGAAGAAGCCGCAGATGCTCCTTTCTTTGGCATCTATCCTGCAGACCTGGATTTTCCCAAAGCACAGTCTCTGAACTATCCTAATAGCTACGGTGTCCTGATTACCGGAGTTGTGCCGAATTCACCCGCATACCAATACCGTCTGGCAGAAGACGATATCATTATGGAAATGGATGGTAGGAAAGCTCTCAACCTGAAGGAATTTGACAAGCTGAAAGCTCTCTACAGAGCAGGTGATGCTGTCACTCTCAAGATATTCCGCAATGGCGAAGCACAAGACATCAGCTTTGTCTTTGGAGCCAAGCTCCAACAAGCATCCATTCCCAACCTTGAGACCCCAAAACCCAAAAAACTCTCAGTCGGTTATGGCGGAGGAAGCTGGATTCCCATGTATTATGCAGCAGATGTGGATGACGTGAATGATATGGTGCAAGCCCTGGGATTTTCCACCATCCCCGAAGACGGCATTCTGACCCATGGCTTTGGCGGAAAAGGTAATATTGGCAAAGGCTGGTTTCTGGGCGGACAATTCAGCTTTTATGATGATACCAAAAAGACTAATGTTACGGATGGATATATAAATAACATGACCTATGACATGTTTATCGGCGGAGCTACTCTGGACAAAAGATTTGCTCTTGCCAAAGGTGTGGTAGCTTCTGTTGGAATGATGCTGGGCGGCGCTTCCCATACTATTGATTTGGTTCATTCCAACGGCAGTTACAACTGGCCTTCGACTGATATCGTGGGCGGCAACAACACTGATTATGTGATGAATGATAATTCCAGCGCTACCATCAGCAAAGGCTACATACTCGTTCAACCCAAAGCGGAACTGATGGTCAGGTTACTGCCCTGGTTCGGAATCAGGGCTGAGGCAGGTTACTTGTATGGTTATGGTCCAACCAGCGGCTGGAAAATCAGACACAGCTCCGGTGAAAGTTATGAAATTCAGGATTCACCAGATACTCCTTTCCAGGGGATGACCTATTCAGTCGGTCCCTGGTTCGGATTCTGATACCAAAGCAGAATAAGAATTATATCTGAAATGATATAAAGCTAACCCCAAACCCTCCTGAACATCTCCTGAACAAGCCCTCAGCCCGAGGGCTTGTTTCATTTCAGGAGAATCAGCTTTTTAGTCTGGGAAAATCCTTCCGACTGAACCTTTAAAAGATAGATGCCGCCGGGAACAGGTCTGCCCTCTTGGTCAAGACCATCCCACTCCAGATTCAGTTTTGAGGAGGGAGACAACGCCTTGAAGATTGATTTTATAAGTTGCCCTTTCAGGTTGTAGATGCTAACCTCAGTCTTTTGACTTGATTTGGCAAGGTTGAGCTCCAGCTTCAGATAATCTGTGAAGGGATTGGGACCATACTGCAGGCTGTTTACGGGAACAACGATATTGTCGTCATTAGCTGTAACCGGCATCAACACCACATATCCGGGCTGCAGGTTGGTGATGGAAGTCTGGTTATAGAAAAAGTCTGTCAGGGTAAGGGTTGCCAGGGAAACACTGCCGGTATTGCCGATACTGCGGAATCTGAGTTTCAGCAGACTGCCGTTACCAACCAATGGACCGCTAAATCCCAGATTGAAACTGAGGTTACCCATCCCGTCAGCAGTTACTTCCACAGCCGCATTCTGCGCCAGGCAGCCGTCTGTAGCAAAGCCTTCCCATTGCAGTTGCGTTATGGGATAATGCAAGACAAATCCTGCTGAAGTGACATTCCAGGTGGGCAGGATAAAACTTGTGGTGAGAGGGATTTCCGCAACATCGTCATAACTGATATGCATCGCATTCAGCAGGTCGATGACGGAATTCTGGATTTCGCCAACCAGAGCCGTGACAGATACTGTCGCTGTGCCAAGCTGGGTAACCGCTGTGGTGTTCAAAGTGAAATTGCCCAATCCAAAGACGAATTCACCCGGAATCTGGGGCTGAAACTGCACTTTGAGCAGAGTTCCGCCCCCGGAAAGGGTTTCATCCAGGTTGGCTGTAAAGTTCACAATCCCCGGCTGAATCTGGCTGGCTGTCAAGGTGCAGCCATCCAGCATGGTGTTTTCGGTCGAAAAACCTATATAATCAGTAAAGGTATCGTCATATTCGAGGTTAAAGCTGAGGCTGCCGATATTCCAATCCGGCAGCAAAGGATAGGACACCACGGATAGGGTGGTCAGGTCTCCCACCGAGCAATCTGTCCCCTGCAGCGACATCTGCACTGTGGACATACTGTAGTTAGCCGGGAAGACATTGAAAATCGCACCCTGATAGTTGTTGAAGGTATAGCCGGGATTCAGGTTGCTGACATAGAAATAGCCATCATAAGAACCCGACCAGCCCCAGTTGAAATGAAAGTAATTGTCATTCTGATAGCCGTCGCAGTTGAAGGCATGACCACCTCCGGGACCGCTGCCGCTGTAATACATCGGTCTGGCATTATCCAGCTCGGTGCGCAGCATCTGTTCCCAGGTTGAACTGCTGAAGTTGTTTTTCATCTTCTGCTGCAGGGTCGGATTGTAGCGGAAATACTGAATCCAGGCATCGACCACGTCAGCGCTGTAAGCTCCGGAACCATCAGGGGCATACATCATATCCACGGAAATCCCGCAATGCTGCAAGAGCCTTGCCACTGCATCATTGGCTTCGTGCACCTGATTCGGCATCTGAGCCCAGTTATAGGTGGTGGCTCCGAAATTGGCGGTCTGGCTGCC
>DAHVPA010000129.1 GCA_027318525.1 Candidatus Cloacimonadota bacterium
CCTATGATATTGCGGTTCCACTTCATAATCAATCAAGCCCTATCTGAATAATTGGGAGTTCAGGCCAATAATCGGAAGTATGAAGATTGGGAGAAGCAACAAACACCTGTTCGTGATTCTTCAGTATCTGCATAAATCTTTGCGTGTGGAGACTATCCAATTCTGCAAATATGTCATCCAGCAGGAGAATCGGATACTCACCAATGGATTCTTTAAGAAGCTCAAGATGAGCAATTTTGACCAACAGAATAATTGTTCTCTTTTGACCCTGTGAGCCTGTATTCTTCAAAAGATTGGGATTAAGCATAAAATCGTAGTCATCCAGATGCGGGCCAAGCAGAGTTCTTTGGTATTGCCATTCCCGGGCAGCAACTCTATCTAGTTCATTCTTGTAACTTTTGCTTCCTGCAATATTATCTTCCACATTGAGTGTAGCCTTGTAGTTTATCTCGATTCGTGCAGCTTCAGGTAAGGTGCTATCATATAATGAGTGAATCTTCGTCAGAAGCTTGTGAAGATAATCTATTCTGGCTGCGATAACTGGTAAAGCAGCTTTTACAAACAATTCGTCCCAGTGCTTTTTTTGTTTGGAATTGTTATGCTCCTTGAGCAAGGTGTTTCGTTGTTCAACAATATGATTGTAGTTTTTGAGAAGTTGTATATAAGCAGGAGTAAGCTGAGCAATCGCAAGATCAAAATACTGACGGCGTTTACGGGGATTGCCGTTGATTAGATTTATATCCTCTGGGGCACAGTAAATTACCTTAAGATACTCAAACAGCTGGCTAAGGTGATGAATCGGCTGTTGATTGATGCTAAGTCTTTTTTTCCCGTTTTGGAAATTGGCAACTATCTGATAGTCACCCCAGCGCATCTTGAATTCCAGATTGAGGGCAAAACCTTTTGCCTGAAAAGAAGTTAGCAATTCATCAGACTGATAGCGAAATGAGCGACCAATACTATTGTAGGCAATGGCTTCCAGAAGATTGGTTTTGCCACTGCCATTGGGTCCTATTAGCAAAGCTCCAAGCGGAGAAAATTCAAATATCTGGTCCGTATAATTCCGGAAATTACTTATATATATCCTGGATATGTTCAATTTTATCAGGAACGCAAAGGCATTAAAAGATAGGTGATTTCCTGATTCTCAGGTTGAGTCTCATTATAAATCATGATAGGGTCTTTTTGTGTTCCCAGGCAGATTTTTACCTTCTCTGTATCAATGGAATCCAATATGGATATCATATATTTAAAGTTAAATGAGATCGCTGTTGCAGTTCCGGTATAGGTATAATCTTTGAGATCCTGTTCTCCCTCACCCTTTTCCCGGTCAACTGTGTTTATCTCGAATTTTTCAGGTCCTATCTCGATTCTGATACGCTGGTTATCATCCGGAGCAATTTTAGATATACGGCGGATAGCAACCTTTAAATCTTCATTTTTCACAAGGATTGTATTGGGCAAGTCCTTGATAAAAGCTTTTTGATAATCAGGATATTTATGCTCTATGACATGTGTGAAAATAGTATATTCATTATAAATAAACATAATACGATTTGGTTCAATCACAACCTGCAAATCCTTAACTTCCGGAGAATAGATTTTTAGCATAAAGTTGAGAGTCTTAATCGGAAGTATCTTTTCTATCCCTTTCTCGAAATCAAGTTCAGCAAAGTTTAGGTCTTCACTAATCACAGCTTCATCCTGTTGATTCTCACTGTTTTCAGTCTTCATAAGCTTCTGGGCGTATTTAATTTCGGCTACTTTACGTCCATCAGTTGCTGCCATTATCTGCAGATCATTCTTTATCAACCAGCAGACTCCATTCAAAACAGCTCTATTGATATCATTAGAGACAGCAAAACTGGTTTTCGCAATCATTCTTTGGAAGGGTTCATTGGGAAGAGTAATCAGACCCTTTGTTTTCTTTTCGGGAATTATGGGAAACAAGGTATGATCAGCACATAATAAGCTGAAATCAATTTTATTACAGACTATTTTAACTATCTCATCCTGTTTATAAATATCAACCATTTCTTCAGGTAGAGTGCTGATAATATCATTAAAAAGGTGAGCCGAGATACATGTCACACCGCTTTCCATAACGTTTGCACTGAACTCAGCTATGATAGTGATCTCCAGATCTGAAGTGGTTATCTTAACCGTGTTGCTTTCTGCATTGGCTTCAAGAAGGTAATTCGTTAGTATTGGAGTAGTATTCTTACTGGGAACGATTGATGCTAAATGCTGGATGTGTTTTATAAGTTCTTTTTTTTCAATCTGGAATCTCATGTTTACTCCTGCTTCAGAAAATTATAATACCAGTTAAAAAACAACTTGTAATAAGTCAACCAATTTCAGAAAAAAAAGGGACAAAGGTTTCCCTCTGTCCCAAGTTTAATTGAGTGTAAACAGATAAACTATTTCACTCCATCTTTCATCTTTTTGCCAGCTTTAAAAACGGGAACTTTGCGAGCTGGAATCTTGATGGCTTTTTTGGTTTTGGGGTTAATACCATTGCGGGCTTTTCTCTTGGCAACGGAGAATGAACCAAAACCAACCAAGGAAACCTTGTCGCCTTTCTTCAAAGCGCCCATAATACCATCGAGTACGGCGGAAAGAGCTAAGCCGGCAACCTTTTTGGTGACACCAGTGTTAGCTGCAATCTTTTTGATTAAATCTTCTCTGCTCATTTTACCTCCTTATCCTTTAGTGTGGTAGTGTCAGAGTATTTACAATTTAAAAATAAATCCTACTTAGAGAATCTGTCAACAAAAAAAATGATTTTTTTCATATACAGCGCGGTTTTAGCCAATAAACAAGTAATTCATAAAGCGCGTATATAGTGCTAAGACATATAGTTATGCGTTTATAAGACTTCATCTTATTATCTAATAAAATTTTAGCATACTTGACTTAAAAAAGGTCCTGGGAATGGATTTAGTAATGCAATTTTCTGTATATTTCTCTTCTCATCTCACCTTTGGATTGCTCTATCGCATTCCAATCCTCAAACTGATGATGTGCTTTATTGTGTAAATTTGAATCTGGCAGCTACAGGTCTGTGATCTGAGATGAAGTTGTAGTAGTTTGTCCACCCACCAGCAATATATCTTTCCATATTAATTGTCTTTACATAGTTACCAGCTAATCTGAAAGGCTCTGAAAGTTCATTCGTAATGAGGATATGATCCAAATGACTGGTATATTTGGGATAAGAGCAGTTCTGTGAATTGAGATTCTGGGCAATCTGCATATCCGCAAACAAATAAGCTTCAGGTTTGTCGATGAACACATTAAAAACATTTGTAGATGGAACTTCCTGGATTTGATCGTTCATGTCGCCCACGATTACAACGTGTTTGTCAGCAAAATGTGCACTGATATACTGATCAAGCAATTGACGTGCATATCTCCTCCTGACTTCCTCATCATAAGTATCTGATTCATCAATTATATTATCACCATAGGCCTTGAGATGCAGGCTGATTAATACTAAAGATTGATTTTGCCAACGGATTTTTAATAATAAAGGCGGGCGTGGAAAAGGATTACTCAAGCCACCAAATATAGCTGCAGCGGAGTCTATCTGTACTGTCGTTGAATTGTAGATAATAGCTGTCTGAGTATCGCCTGAACCAGATATCCTGTATGAATATCCGGGCATATTTGATACCAGAGCATACATAGCTGATACATTACTCACTTCCTGAATAGCAATACAGTCAGCTCTGAGTGCAGGAAGTAAGGTTTTAAGCAAGTCTGATGTTTCGGGATTGTGTTTGGGGAAGTTTTCGATATTCCATGTAACTATATCAAAGGTTTCATCAGTCCCAACACTTATTCCTGTAGAGTCATTTATCTGCGGATTGGTTATATCCGTATTGGTTCCACAAGCAAATAGTATCAAACCTAAAACAACTACGATTGCATATGCCAGCTTTGAGCATTTCTTATTCATTTTTCATCCACACAATTTATTCAGATTAATTAAGGATAAAATAACATGCAATTTTGAAACCTATTTTAGCCGATAATCTTTCTTTTTTCGTTTGTTTGGATTAATGGGAATAAATCTTGCACATATGATTTAAATGATTATGGAGGATACCATGAGATCATTATTGACCTTGATTATGATAGCCCTGGCTGGCTTTTGCTTTGGCATGAATGTTGAACAATGCTCGACTAACGGCAATTCTGTCCAAGTCAGGCTGGAAAATGTGCGTAGTTTGCCTGACTACAATGCAGATCCTGCTGCGTATATCACATCTTTGACATACGCTTTACCATATAGTGAAGCAATACTATCAGTTAACAGCATAATGTGCAAAGAATTTGACTCTGATGGTAATTTTATCCGGACCTCCTCCATGGGCGACGAAGGTATTGTTAAAATTGCCAATTCATTCACTTTCCGTGAGATGCGTGGATTCACTGTAAATATACAGAATCAGATACATAAGGACAATGTGACCAAAGTCGTTGATAAGATAGATTTCAGCCTTCTGGGTGTTAACCCGATAGAGCTTCCAACTTCGATTTCGCCGGCTTTTCAAAATGCCTATCAGGAACTTGCAGCCAACTATGATTCATCTTACCTCAGAAATCTTCCCCTGGCAAGACCCAAGCTTCTTATTATCAGCCATACTTCTTTAACAAGCTATCTTACCCCATTTGTAAACTGGAAGAAATCCAAGGGTTTCGATGTATATGTTGCCAATATACAAACAATTGGTTCTACAACAACTGCTCTCAAGGATTTCCTCGTTACACATTACAATCAATATAAGTGTGATTATTTGCTGCTTTTGGGAGACGTTACAGGAACTTATACAATTCCGACCAATATCTATACATCTCCTGATGGGACTGAGCATGATGCAGATGATAATTACTTTTCCATGCTTGTTGGTGAAGACTATTTTCCAGAAATGATTCCCGGCAGGTTTTCCTTTGGTGATATAAGTGAGTATCTGACCATGTCCAATAAAACTGTTTACTATGAAAAAACTCCTTATTTGTCCAACACTAATTGGATGACGCGTTCCTTGGTCGTAGCCGGAAATTATGCCGAGGGTGGACTAAGACCGGTTACACCTTATCAGATGTCCATGTGGTTACGTGAAAAGATGCTTTCTGATGGATACACTCAAGTCGACACAGTCTTCTATACTTTGGAAAATCCCACAATTACTGGTGCCAGTGCCATTCTTGCTTCTTTAAACCAAGGTGTTCAACTGGTCAGTTACAGAGGTTGGGGAGCTGCTGACGGTTGGCATTATCCCTCATTTCACAATCAGGACCTGAATAATATAAACAACGGCGGAAGAATGCCGGCTGTTTTTTCCATAGTCTGTAATACAGGTGACTTTGCTAATGCGCTTAATCCCTGTTTTGGCGAAAAATGGCTTCGGTTAGGTTCACCCACTGTCCCCAAAGGCGGAGTTGCGTTTGTAGGACCTTCGGATCTTCATACCAAAACCAATCTGAACAACACAATTTCCAGCGGTATGTTTTCAAGTATTCTGGATAATGG
>DAHVPA010000012.1 GCA_027318525.1 Candidatus Cloacimonadota bacterium
TTCCATATAGTTACTGGCAAAAAATCCTGCCGGATGACGTGACAACTGAAAAGCAGTATATCGCTATCTGTAGAGGTTTGGAAAGGGCGGGATTTATCCAGTATGAGCTATCCAATTTTGCCTTGCCGGGCAGAGAAAGCAGACACAACCTGCACTATTGGCTAGTTGAAGACTATATTGGTCTGGGTGCCGGCGCCAGTGGATTTATCAGACGCCAGCGTTATAAAAAGCCGGAAGATATTGAGCTCTGGACACACTCTGTGCAGAGAGGCGATATTCTGTATGAATTGGAAAGCGAGACCAAGGCTCAGCAAAAGACGGATTTTATTATCATGCAGTTCAGGCTGACGCGGGGACTGGACCCGCAGGCTTATAAAGAAAGGTTCGGCACCGATTTCGTGACCGATTATCATGATACACTGGAGCGCTTTATCGCCTCGGGACATATCCTGCCAGGCAACGGATTCTTTCAGCTGGCACCCAAGGCAAGGTTTGTCTCCAATCATATCCTGCAGGAATTTGCCTGAGATTATCCATGCTGACAAAGATAAAAAAACTGCTGGCTGACGCAATCAAAGGCACGGAGTTTGAAGGCAAGACCTGGTTTGCCGGTGGTTGCGTCAGGGACGAACTCATAGGCAGGAAAACCCAGGATATTGACATAACGGTGGAATTGCAGGAAGGTGGAATCAGGCTGGCAAAGCATTTGCACGCAGTCGGACTGGCAACAAAACCGGTGGTGTATAAACAATTCGGCACCGCTCTGGTCAAAATCAGGGATTACAAAATCGAACTGGTGATGACGCGTAAGGAGAATTACCGCTATCGCAACAGAAAGCCGGATGTGCAGTTCGGCAGCCTCAGGGAAGACGTCATGCGGCGGGATTTTACGGTAAATTCACTGCTGCTGAATGTATCGGATGGAAGGCTATTGGACCTTTGTGGAAGAGGAAAGGCAGACCTTGAAGCTAAAATCATCCGCGCTACTTCCGACCCGGAAATCATCTTCAGAGAAGACCCGCTCAGGATGTTGCGCGCTATCAGGATTGCGACTTATCTGCAGTTTGAGATAGAGAAAAAGACCTGGCTGGATATAAAGAAATTTGCATGCGAAATCGGGCATATTTCACGTGAAAGGATTGCCGAAGAGACTTTGAAGATAATAGCTTGCCCTAACTTTTTGACAGGATTGGCTCTGCTGGTGAAGTCAGGACTCAAGTCCGCCGCATTTCCCGGCTTGAAGTTTCCTCGGGTTTTACTGGAACTCCACTTATTTGAACCGGGGCTGAGACCCACCCTGTTTATCAAGCCGTCAGTGGAGAGATTGAGCATTGCCTCCAGACTGGTGTTGCTCCTTTGGTGGCATGTTGATACCGGTAAATATCTGAGAATGCTCAAGCTGCCGGCACGTGAAATCAGGCATGTGGCAAAGCTGCGATCAATATGTAAAATAACCCGCAGATATGATGAGGTGGGAGTCCTGAACAAGCAGGAAGAATATCGCCTTATAGCCTGGCAGTCGCAGGACTTCATTGATGAATTCTTAATGCTGTATCCCTTTACCGGTATCTTTTGGGGATATGGCGAAAAAACCTGGTATGCTGATTTGCAGAATTGCCAGAATATCCGGCATGCCCTGAAGCAGATAGAGAAAAACAGATTTAGCTTGACAGGAGATGACCTGATTCGGACTTTTTGCATCAAAAGCAGCCCAAAAATAGGAAAAATTCTGGATGCTGCTTTTAATTACTGGCTCAGGAATCCACATGCCGATAAACAGGAGATGTTGGATTTCCTGGCTGGAAAACCGGAAAAAGAATGATTTGTAAGAAAGCCCTAACCTATAGAAAGACTCTTTTGACCATCTTTATCCTCATACTGGGAGTGTGCCTTTCCGCGGAAATTCTGATACCGATGGACATTACCCAGAGCAATCATCTGAAAGCCTATGGAATGGCTTTTTATGCCTTGCAGCAGCAACTTACGGTGAAATGGCTGCTCAATTACAGGGGTGGTTCTTTCCTGATAAATGACTCAGCCGGCATAACCGGAGCTTGTAACATCCGGGGAGTCAGATATGAAAGTATAGGCTCAGATGTGGTGGGAGCCATCCTGCTGGAAATCCAGTCCGCCAATATGGAAGCGGTTGTATTGGAAAAGGAACCCGCCATCGCAGTCTATATCCCGCCCAATGCGCTGCCCTGGGATGATGCGGTCGCTTTAGCGCTGGATTATGCCGAGATTAAATATGACAGAATCTGGGATGAAGAAGTCCTGCAGGGTAAACTCAATGACTACGACTGGCTGCACCTGCACCATGAGGACTTCACAGGTCAGTATGGCAAGTTTTTCGGTTCTTACAGAAGCACATCCTGGTATCAGAATGATGTGCGCACCAGTGAAGCGATGGCAGCCAAGCTGGGTTTTGCCAAGGTCTGGCAGCTTAAGCATGCTGTTGCCGAGAAAATCCGGGATTATGTGGTAAACGGCGGTTTTCTGTTTGCTATGTGCGGCGCTATAGACACAATTGACATAGCTTTGGCGGCAGGAGATACGGATATCTGCGAAGCAGAATTTGACGGGGACGGAATTGATCCCAATTACCAGAGCAAGCTGGATTTTTCCAGGACCTTCGCCTTTGAGAATTTTAACCTTAAGCCAAATCCGTATGAATACGAGTTTTCCGATCTGGATGCCAGTGATTATATAAGGCTGCGGGGTGCAGAAGCGGATTTCTTTCAATTGTTTGATTTTTCCGCCAAATATGATCCTGTGCCTACAATGCTTACCCAGTGCCACACCAATGTCATCAACGGATTTCTGGGTCAGACCACATCCATCTTTAAGGATAAGATAAAAAAGAGCGTCATTATAATGGCGGAAGCTCCCGGACAGACAGATGCCAAATATCTGCACGGCAATCTGGGCAAGGGGACATTCACCTTTTTCGGCGGACATGACCCGGAAGATTATCAGCACAGGATTGGCGATCCGGAAACCATCCTGGAACTGTATAAAAATTCACCCGGCTACAGGCTTATCCTGAATAATGTGCTGTTTCCTGCTGCAGAAAAGAAACAGCTAAAAACCTGAGTGGTATTATGACAGAATTTTATCAGGACCAACGCAAGATTGAATTGAGGGTGGGGATAATTGCAGTCGTCTGCATCCTGATCCTAATCTTTGGCTATGCCTGGCTGCGCAACGCTTTTCTGTTAAGGACGATGACCCGGCTAAGCATTAAGTTTGAAAGCGCTCAGGGCATCGAAGTGGGAGACAAGGTAACTGTTAACGGTATGGAAGCTGGCAGAATCACCGATATTGACCAGTTGCGTGACGGAATCCTGATCAAGAGCCAGATCAAGCTGAAATATCCCATCCTGGAAGGATCCCGTTTTATTATCCAGGATAGCAACCTGATGGGCGGCAAGCAGCTTGACATCATCAATTCTGCCTCAGGCAAACAACTTGATACAAACCGGATTCTGATAGGTGAGAATTCATACGGAATGACAGCTCTGCTCAGTACCACAGCGTTGACAATGCATCAGGTAAATCAGTTGCTGACTGACCTTCGTAATCCGGACGGTCTCTTTGAACAGATTAAAACCACGTTCAACGAAACCCAGAATACTTTCGGCAAGGTCAATTCCACTCTGGATGACAGCAAGGAAAATCTGAATAAAGCTCTGGAACAGATTGCAGCTTCAGCTACCAGACTGAATGAGCTGATAGCGCAGAACAAGCCCAATCTGGATAGGACACTGAGCCTGACTCCCGACCTGATAATTAAAGTCCAGACCACTCTGGACAGTTTGCAGATGGCTACTTCGCTGTTGCATAATGCAGTTAGGGATATGTCCGAGGGCAAGGGAACTCTGCCCTCTATGATCAATGACGACCAGTTATATCTTAATCTGCTCAATTCGTCTGCCCGGCTGGATTCGCTTCTCATCGATATTAAGAAAAGACCAGGGCGTTACTTCAGGGTAAAGGTGTTCTGATTGAAATCAATCCGACTGCTGATTTTCGTCATGTTGCTGGTGGGCAGTTCATTCCTGCACGGATACTACTTTGGGCAGAACAAGGTAAATGCTGCCAAGACAGGCTGGGCACAGATTCAGTCTATGCATTTCGATGTCTATTTTCCTGCCGGAGAAGACAATTTTGGCAGGCTGGCAGCCCTGATGGCGGAAGATACCTATTACTACCTCAAAGCTGATCTCAAGTTCCCCGCCGTCAGCAGGATAACCATTATCTTTTATACATCACGTCAGGAATTTCAGACCACCAATATCATCTATCCTCTGCTTTCTGAAGGAGTGGGCGGATTCACTGAAAGCGTTAAAAACCGCGTGGTGGTGCCTTTTGACGGCAGCTATAAGAATCTGGAGCAGGTGTTGACCCATGAACTTACACATGCCTACCTGAATGCTCTTGATAGCGGTTCTCCCGGCTCTTTCTTCTATCTGCGCACCATGAATTTCCCGTTTTGGTTTTCGGAAGGTTTGCCGGAGTTTGAAGCAGTAGGGGGGACGGACGTCAACAACAATGCTTTTATCCTTGATCTCATACTAAATGACAGGTTTCCGTCGCTGACCGATGTTTCTGGTTACAGTGCCTACAGATTGGGAGAATCATTTCTGGTCTTTCTGAGCAAAAGGTATGGCAGGCAGAAGGTAATGGATTACCTATATTCACTGCGGGCTGTAAATGATGCGGACAGAGCTTCCAAAAAAGTATTCGGGCTGGAATTCAAAGAACTTGAACAGCGCTGGCGTAATCAGCTCAAGCGCGAGTATTTTCCCTACATTCAGTCTCATACCCTTCCGGGAGAATACAGCACCCTTAAAACGAAGCACACGGAAGACGGCTCTTATTTCAATCTGGCACCCCGTTTTTCACCTGACGGCAGCAGATATATCTATTACTCCAACAAAGACGGCAGGTTCAGTATCTGGAGGGGTGGGATTTTTGACGCCTCGCAAAACCGCAGGCTGATCAAAGGTGAAGCTACAGGTAGTATGGAAGAGTTTCACTATCTGCGCACCAACCTTGCCTGGTTTCCCGATAACAGACACTTTGCCTATGTAGCCAAAACCTCGACTGGCGATGTGATTCACAAAGCTGATTATGAGTCAGGAGAGATAGTAACAAGCTATGTTTTGCCGGGGTTTAAAGCTATCTATGAAATTGACGTGGCTCCGGACGGAAAAAGCTGTATTCTGGCAGGGCAGAAAGATATGCAGACCGATCTTTACTGGTATGATTTTACAACCGGCAGCATAAGGCAACTCACCGATGACAGCTATTCCGATGCCCAGCCACGCTTTTCGCCTGACGGTCAAAACATTGCCTATGCCTCAGAGCAGAGCTTTTATAAAGCAGATTACCGGAAGGGATATTTCTCCACCCTGCATTCCGATATATGCATAGTAAATCTAGCTACCGGGATTTCAACCCGTGTTACACAAGACGATTTTAACTGCACTCATCCGGTTTGGGACAGCACGGGCACTAAGCTGACCTTTATCTCTGAACAAGACAGTATCCCCAATCTGGAACAGATCGATTTGACTTCAAGTACCAGAACTAAGGTAACCAGGACTCTTAGTGGAGTATATAGCTTTGATCTGACAGCAAATTCCAACTATCTGGTTTATTCCTGTTTCTTTAACGGCGGCTGGGATATCTTTTTGAAATCTGAACCCATGGCAGACCTGACCTCAATCCCTTATCAACTTCCGAATGCTGAATCTGCACCGGATACCCTTTTAAGCAGAATTGACCTTTCCAGACTGGGATTGTATGGCGAAAGGGTTAAGCATAAACCGGTCACAGATGGCGGTCCGATGTATATTCAGAAAAACTCCACTGTTCTGGATTTTGCTCCCGGGGCTGATTCTTTGCGTCTAAAACCTGATTTCTCCTGGGATGACAGACCTGACAGCGCTAAAGTGATGCCAGCCGTCAAGCCCTATAAGATTAAGCTTCGGCTGGATAGTTTTTTTGGCGGATTTGCCTATTCTTCATCAGTGGGAACCATTGGCAACCTGGAAATGGGTCTCAGCGACGTTATGGGCAATCACGCCATCGGCATCAGTCTTGCCATTGCCGGCAAGATAAAAGACTCAAACCTGGTCCTCACATATCTCTATCTGCCAAAACGCATTGACCATGGTTTTGGTGTTTATAATCTGTTGGATGAGGTAATCTATTATTATCCCGGGTTTGATGATTTCTACCGCGAAAGAATCAGGGAAACGGGCTTGTATTATCTGTTGCGTTACCCCTTCAATAAATTCATCCGCATGGATTTTGAAAACATGCTCTATTCCTGGGAATACCACTGGGATTACTGGCTGCAGGCAAGTGCTGATAATTCTGCCTGGATCAATGACATTGTCCCCAAAAGGACAGACCTGATCTATGAGCCTGCAGTTTCATTTGTGCATGATAACGCCCTCTATGGTTCGACAGGTCCGATGCTGGGCTGGAAAGGTTATCTGACTCTGCGGAAAAGCTTCGCTCTTCATAACAACGATTACCATACAGTTTATGCCGACTTCCGTTCCTATTCCCTGTTCAGCAAAAGGTATTCGCTGGCATTACGGATGGTGGGGGGATTCAGCGGTGGCAAGCATCCCCAGTCCTTTGACCTGAATGGCTATTACGGAGTGCGGGGGCTGGAGGATGACCTGACCGGGGAAAAGATAGCCATGTTTTCCACTGAGCTGCGTTATCCTTTTCTGGATTATCTTTCCATCGCATTTCCCGTGCCGATTACCCTTACTTCACTCCGGGGCAGCGCATTTGCCGATTTGGGCAGTGTCTGGAACCGGAATTCTGCTTTTCAGGGTATGAGTGGAGATAAGCTTAAGGATTTACACCTGGGGTTTGGTTTTGGTCCGCGCCTTAACATCGGTTTTGCCGTTCTTAAGTTCGATTTTGCCTGGCTTACCGACCTGTCCAATATCTCCAAGCCTACTTATTACTTCAGCCTGACCGAGGACTTTTAACAAAACTAATAAATAAATGTGAAAAGGGGATACCAATGAAAATTGACGTAGTCCGTAAGTTGCCCGATCTGATCGATACCCTCGTGCTTTGCCACAGGGAAAACGGTGAACTGGAAGTATTTGAAGACTGGATTGCCGAGCCCATGCTGGAAGCAGTAAAGCGCTTCATCGATGCGGAAGGAATCTGCTTCAAACCCAATGAACTGCATACCTTTCATTATTTCAATAAGACCCATCACTGCAAGATCATCCTGCTGGGCATGGAAGAGCCGGAAGCTCTGACTCCGGAAAAAGTGCGCCGTAATCTTGCCGACGCTGTCCGCATGTGCGTTAAGCTCAAGTCCAAACAGATTTATCTCTTACCCGGATTTGATTTTGAGCTTACCGATGCGATGACAGGTCAGGTCATGGCAGAAGCTGCTCTGCTAAGCATCTACAAATTTGATAAATACCTTTCGGAATCAAATTATGAGACTCCAGATGCTCTGCATCTGGTGCAGGATTCCAAGAATACCAGAAACCTGAACAAGGGTATTCTGGAAGGCAGAATCCTGGCTGAAGCAGCCAACCTGGCGCGCGATATGGTCAATGAACCTGCCAATGTGCTCTATCCTGATGCCTTGGCTGATTTGGCAAAAAAAGCTGCTCTGCAATACGGATTTTCCATTGAAATTTTCAATCTGGATAAACTGCGTCGCATGAAGATGGAAGCCTTTCTGGCAGTTGCCAAAGGTTCAAAGAATGAGCCGCGCCTTATCATTATGCGCTATCAGGGTAATCCCGACGGTAAGCATGACACCATCGGACTGATTGGTAAAGGTCTTACTTATGACAGTGGCGGATATTGCATCAAACCGCCCCAGGGCATGGCAAACATGAAGACCGATATGGCTGGCGCTGCTGCAGTGATAGGCACCATGGCAGCGATTTCCACCCTCAAGCTCAAGGTCAATGTCACAGCCATTATTGCTGCCTGTGAAAACATGATTTCCGGTGAAGCATATAGAGTTGGCGATATCGTCCGTTCCATGTCCGGCAAGACAATTGAAGTGCTCAATACCGATGCGGAAGGACGCCTGACTCTGGTGGACGCCATCCATTATGCCATCGAGCGTGAACATATAGTTAAAGTGATAGATATCGCCACTCTGACAGGAGCTGCTGTAGCTGCTTTGGGAACTGCCATTTCAGCCGTCATCACCAATGACCAGGATTGGTTTGCCGATTTGGAACAGGCTGCTCATGCCACAGGTGAAATGGTCTGGCAATTGCCCAATTATCCTGATTATAAAAAACTGCTCAAGAGCGAAATCGCCGATATTAAAAACATCGGCGGACAGTGGGGTGGAGCCATCACGGCAGCCCTCTTTATCCAGGAATTTGTCCAGGATATGCCCTGGCTGCATATTGATATTGCAGGACCTTCCAGCACGGACAAGGAAGCCGGTTACAACAGTTATGGAGCAACCGGAGTTGGTGTGCGTCTGCTCACTACACTGCTCAAATCCATGGAATAGGTGAGTGGTATGGTAAAGATAATCACAGCCGAAGAGGCTGTCCGGTATATTAAAGAAGGCGACCGGGTCATGATTAGTGGTTTTCTGGCAGTAGGCGCACCGGAATCATTAATTGATGCGCTGGTGGCGCAGGGAACCAAAGACCTGCATCTGGTCTGCATTGCTTCCGACTGGGAAAACAAGGGAGTCGGCAAACTGGTTGCCAATCATCAGATAAAGTCTGCCCAGGTTTCGCACATGGGCACCAACAAGGAAATCCAGGCTCAGTTTAATTCAGGAGAACTCAAGGTCGAGCTTGTTCCGCAGGGAACCCTGATGGAACGTGTCCGTGCTGCTGGAGCCGGTTTGGGCGGCGTTTTGACCCCCACCGGACTGGGCACCATAGTTCAAGAAGGTAAGGATGTCCTCGTAGTTGATGATAAACCCTATATTCTGGAAACAGCCATCCATGCCGACTTTGCCTTGATTAAAGCCTGGAAGGCAGACAGGATGGGCAACCTCGTTTACCGCAAGACAGCCCGCAACAGCAATCCCATCATGGCAATGGCCGGCAAGACAGTCATAGCCGAGGTGGAGGAGATTGTCGAAATCGGCGAACTCGACCCCGAAAGCATCGTCACCCCGGGTGTATTTGTCAATTACCTGGTCAAGAGTGGAGAGTGAGCAATGGATAAACGCATATTAATCTGCCAGAGAATCGCCCGGGAATTGAAGGACGGGGATTACGTAAACCTCGGTATCGGCATGCCCACAGAAGTAGCAAACCATATTCCGGAAGGCGTGCATGTAGTCTTCCAATCCGAAAACGGCATGCTAGGTGTGGGACCTGTGCCCGAACCAGGCATGGAAGACAAGGATTTGTGCAATGCCGGCGGCGGCTGCATTTCCGAGCTGCCGGGCGCAGCTTATTTTGACAGCGCCACCTCTTTTGCCATTATCCGTGGCGGGCATATTGACATCACTGTGCTGGGAGCCTTGCAGGCAGACCAGCAGGGCAATCTTGCCAACTGGATGATTCCCGGCAAGCTTACACCCGGCATGGGCGGAGCCATGGATTTGGTGACCGGTGCCCGCAAAGTGATTGTTGCCATGGAGCATTGCGATAAAAACGGCAATTCCAAGATATTGAAAGAGTGCACTCTGCCGCTTACAGCCAAAGGCAAGGTCTGTCTGATTGTGACCGACATGGCAGTCATGGAAGTAACTGAGTATGGTTTGATGCTGACGGAAATTGCCGCAGGTCTGACAATGGACGAAGTAGTCAAAGCCACCGCTGCAGATTTGATAATTCCCGATAACGTCGGTATCTTCGGGGAAGAATAGCTAATTAATCTTCAGAAATACAATAAGGGGCACAACGTTAACTGTGCCCCTTTGCTTTATATAGATTTACTAATCTTTACTTAAGAATAGTAAGTTTTACGCTGACTTGATTTACATCTGCACAAACCCGTACTATATAAATACCTGAAGAAAGCTTTTGCCCCTTATTATCCCTGCAACTGCTGTTCCATGACCGATATCATCTTGTATATTAAATTCAGAATTAGGTGTTTGCGTAACATATCCGTATGCATTATACCCATGATTCCCATTTCCATCATCGAATAAATTCTGCTCCAAATCTGGGTGATCCGGTAGTGTGTTTAAACCAAGGTCAATGCCTGAGTCTACAATACCCACTTTCATGTTGTTCCCAAAATAATTAAGGTGACCGTCATTCCATACGTCTATCATTTTAATACTGTTCAAACCCCACTGCTCATAAAAAAAAGGATCAGAAACCAGAGGTGTTAGATAAAAATCTGGTTCGACAAGCTCGACCTTTGGCTCATTATCAAAAACAACCATCAACGAGTCTACACTAATACTATCAGCATAATTTATCAAATAGCAGAATTCCTGCCCAATCTGAGGGTCAATATCATACTCACATAATAATAAGATATTTCCGACCTTATAATCTTCTGCAATTTTGTTAAACCATCCACAATCTGTTTCTACATAATCTTGCTGATATCCTGATATTGATATTTCCTGAATCGTACTGAAAATAAGACTTTGTGGTTCATAATTTGCTGAAAGATAACAAAAAATGAACAAAAAGAGCCAACCCAATGCGTTTTTTTTCATCGTTTACCTCCCAATGATTTCATAGAGTTCATCTTTTTAGGATTTTTTCTGACTTCTCATATTGTTTACCATTTATTTCAATAGTATATTTAAGGCAGTAGATACCTCTTGGTAAGGTTTCATCTATATAAACTATTACTTCACTCAGATTCGATTCTCTAGTTAGATGCGTTTTCAGCGATTGTCCCTTGAGATTATACAGGCTAGCTTTATTCACTTTACTCTGGTTTCCAGCGGAAATATAAACATAATTATCACATGGATTAGGGAAAACAGAATCTTTACGATGAATAGATATCTCATCAACATCAGAATTGGTGTTTTGGTAAGTAATCACAACTTGCGGAAATCCTTGTCCATCTGTAAAGTATAAGCTGCCAAATCGAACATTGTCAAATTGGAAATCTGCGTCGCTGATGATGGGAAAGTAAATCATATACTGGCTGTAAGGCCTGTTCTGGTTAAAGTCCTGGATATATTCATCAGTGATATCAAGCGTTTTCCAGCCGACAGTGTTATCGGTGCTGATAGCTCCCACGGTTCCGTAATAGAATGGATCAAAATCGGATACTTCGATGCTGTTGCCGTAATTGACATGGTTAACCATGCAGTCATAGTGATTTCCATAAAATAAGGGGAAGGTCTGACTGTAACTGTCACCTTCGCAGAAATACTGGTAAAGTTTGAAAACCACGCTCTGTATAGAGTAGTTTACAGGAACAGGTAGAACCTCGAAGGATAAGTAAAATCTGTATCCTGCATTGAAATTATCTCCCATCGGCCATTCTGTAAGTCGAAAGTCTCCTGGGTACAATTCATATTCGGATCTTGGGAGTATTGATGCGTAGTATTGACTGGTTTCAAAAACATAGCCAATCACAGCCTGTAAACTACCCTCCGTATATACAGAGTCAATAATTGTAGTTTGGGGTTGGGCAAATGCTGTTACAATTATAAATAACATAAACAAAAGCAAAATAACTTTGATTTTTAAGTAAGAAGTACTTAACATAATAATCCCACCTTAGACCATTGTATAAAAAAGCCATTGATATTATAATTACTAAATAAGAATATGTCAAATCTATGTCAACATAAAATTTCAAATTCCTGGATATTTTGATATTTTTATCTATTGACTGCCAACGAATGTGGTTTTTGAAAGGTTTAGGCACGGAGAAAGAATTTTTCTAACTTATTAATCCTTCTTGTTTCCTTCCTGTTACATTTAATGGACTCAAAACGGAGGATTAACGGAGGATATACGGACTCAAGTCCCTTTATCGTCCGCAGATTATTCCTTTTGTTTGGCTTATGTGTAGCAAGGAGGAAGAGGGGAGCAAGTCTCGGAATTACAAATTATGAATTACGAATTATGAATTAAAAGAGTTCTTACCACAAAGGCACGAAGACACAAAGGGATAAATTATGAATTATGAATTCCGAATTACGAATTACAACGCAGTGTGCGTAGGGGATAATATAAATTCCGAATTACGAATGATGAATTTTTACCGCATGGAGATTGTGTAAGAACATCAAAATTGAGTCCGTCAGGCCGGCACCTTGTAACACGGCACGTGAGTGCCGTGCTAGTTGACTCCAACACTTTGAGTCCGTCAGGACGGAACAGACATCTATTATACGGGTATTGGCTTTTCTTGTATCGTCCTCCGGACTCTATGTGGTTCTGCTTCCATACCCAGCAATGAATTGCTGGGCTAATAAGTGTCGTCCTTCGGACTGATTAGGCGGGATTGTGTTGTCACGGCACTCACGTGCCGTGTTATAATCTGCTGTCCCTATAGGACTGTCTGATATAAGCATATGGAATTGTGTCGTCTTTCGGAATCACATTAACCAGGACCACTTTACACTTGGGGTAGTAGGAAGAGGCGTTACGCCTGTTCTATAAACTGTGATGTATATCACTACATATATCATCCAGCTGGTTTTCACAATAACTATACATGGATTGCAGGTAGTTAATCTGGTAGGTCTCAGTCAGCTTATTAAACCAATCACAATTGGTCACTACGTAGTCAGAATCCTGTTCAGTGACCACAATTTCATTTACAGTTTCAAACAGAAGGTTTTGTGGAACATATTCTGCCCATAATGATTGGAAAACAACAATAAGCAGAATGACGACAAACAATTGCATAGACTTGTGCATAGGTCCCTCCCATGAGATTTTGGTACTATTTAAAGAATACCTTTTTTATAATAGACTGCGGTTCATTTTTTTTCAAGTAGTGGATCCTAATGAAGTATAATCCCGCCTTAAGAGTATTTCTATCGAGATGTATATTCATAGATGATCCAGAAGTCTTTGGCAAGCTCTGTGTATATACTTTTTGTCCCTTTATGTTATATATATCAAATTGGGCGTCGTTTATATCCGGGGATTTGAATATGGTTAGATTATCATGGATAGGATTAGGATACATTTTGATCTCATTATCATCAATTAATGTTTCATCTTCATCTGTGCTAGTGGATGAATAAGTTATAACCAAACGAATTGCGTATATCCCGCCGTAAGAGTTTTCGAAGGTGATGGAATCAGTTGATTGATCATAATCAGTTAAGATAGGGAACATGAACATAAGTTGTAGGTATGGACGATTACTATTATAATCACACAAATAAGCATTTGTTACTGCCAGTGTTTTCCATCCGTCTTGAGCATCGGCAAAAATAACTCCAACCGTATCAAAAACAACAGGATTAAAGTCTATCGGTTCAAAGGTAAGTCCATAATCAATATGATACAAATAACAGGGGATATACTGTTGATTATACCAATTTGGGAATCCTGGTTGATCATTCCCAATACTGGAAGTTTGATATACAAAAATTTCAATATTATCAACTGTGTATTGTTCTGGAATCTGCATAATTGGGAAAGAAAAGTAGGAACGAATACAAATGTCATTCAAATCACCATATGGATCCCAACTATCACCAACTTCAGAAACATCCTGGTTAACAGGTACTATGCCCCCGTAATAGGTTCCATTCTGGACGTGGTAACCAATGCCTCCCTGCAGGGAGTTTTCAGTCCATATAGTATCAATGATGGTAGTTTGAGATTGAGAATAAGCAAATACAGTTATAAACAGCATCAATAATAATAGAGCAGCTTTAGTATTCACAGAAGAAGCAGGTAACATAAAATCCTCCTCGAGAATATTATGTATACAGGATTATTATTACTATAAATACTAAATTAAACACAACTCAAATTATGTCAATCTAATTTTTCGTTTTATATAATATTCTAAGAATTTTTGTAATCGTTTCTCAGATTGTGAGGTTTTTGAAGGCTGGGGACGGATTTGGAGACATTCTTAAATAACTATACATCTATCAGTTTACTTGCTGTCACCCAATATGAATAAAGATATAATTGTAAACTGGTGTTACATGCATAAATCCTGCCTGCTTCCTTCCTGATAGAATTAATGGGAGCGAAATGAGAGATTAGCGGGAGATACAGGGGCTTTTACCCCTTAATCACCCGCTAATCATTCCTTTGTCACAGCTTAAATGTCCCAAGGAGGGAGAGAGCAGCAATGCTGCAAATTATGAATTATAAATTATAAATTGTGAATTACGAATTATGAATTATAAATTTGGATTAGGGATTAAGGGTGTGCCTGCGCAGGTATGACGATGGAATCAAAACCTGTTAATCCCGAGGATGTCATTCCAGCGGAGGCTGGAATCCAGGCTCAGGATAACAATTTTGTATAGAGTTAATCCTTACTTGCCCGGAGGGGTCACCGAGGGGTCATCGAGGGGTAAGCCCACGTTGACCCCTCGCAGCAATCAGGGAAGAACTATTAAAATCAACCTGTCCGGCACAGAAAAAAGCTGAATTTCAAGCAGGAAAAGGTCAGGGAAGGCAAAAAAAACGGACAGCGGGAGAAGATGGTAGGGATATCCCTCTGTATCCCCCGTCATCTCTCCCGGAGTCCTTACATAGCGAGGAGGTGCTAGTGTGAATAAACAGTTCCAATCAGAACTGCCCGGACTAAAACGCAAAACTCTTTCCAATTATTGCAGATTAAGTCAAAATTAAGGATAAAAGCAGGCGGGATGCGGATTGGTCGTTGTGGCGACAAGCTGAACCGGAGATGTAAAAATGCACTACGGTGGCTTAAATTTACATCAGATAAGAGACTTGGTATGATAAAATTACATCATATTTGGTAAAAGTGGCTAAAAAGCAACAGGCAGAATCCGAATTTCGGGTCAGTCTTCCCCTAACTGCTTTTTGCCCAGGCTCGCCATATAGATGACAAAGGCAGATTTGCCGTCCAGCTCCAGGATTTCGTTCATGCCCTCATCATAATATGCGCCTATCATGCAGGCACCGGCACCGATGGCTTCCGCCGCCAGATGCAGATTTTGACCCACGTGTCCGGCATCAATATAGAGATACCTGTAACCGCGCTGGCTGTAACGCCAGACAGTGCGCTGGGGATGGGCAACCCAGATGAAGGTAAGGGCGGAGTGTTTGACCATTTCCTGGTCGAAAGCTCCGTGGCAGACTGTTTCCGCCCACTCGGAACCTTCCTTAAAGAGGACCAGTCCGTGCTTGACGGGATGGTAATAATAGATGCCGGGTTTGATGCCTTCCACTCGGTTTATCAGCAGATAGGTCTCAAAAGGATGCCTGGCTCCGGCAGAAGGGACATTGCGGAAGGCGACTTCCACCTTTTCAGTGGAACGGAAATCCCTCACCCACTGCGTAGCCCAGAGCAGCCAGGAAAGCTCATCCCGGCTAAGGCTCTGCTCTGCATAGGCACGCAGACTGCGTCTTTGCTCAATCGCCTGTGCCAAAGCCAGATCGGGCTTGGTAATGACTCCCACCGCCGGTAACTGGATAATCTCACCGCAATAGGGAAAAACGGCGTCGGGACGAGTCACACCTTTGGCGGAATCAGGTGCGGGTTCATACAGATAACGGGTGTAGCGCACGAATTCCTCGCCGATGGGACCAAGGTTGGAGCGCTCAGCTTTGAGCAGACGGACTTCTTCCGCCAGCTCTTTTTCCAGGGCGGCAAATTCGTCTTCGCTGAGTCCGGCTTCCTTGAGGATGGTGTCTTTGTCCTCATCCCTGACTTTGAAATAGAGGTAGTAAAACTTCTTGGTATCCATGGTTCATCCCCTTTTGCAGCTTATTTGAGCAGAAGCAGTTTACGGCTTTGGACCTGACCGGACGTCTGCAGACGGTAGAAATATATCCCGCTGCCCAAAGCTCTGCCGTTGTCGTCTGTGCCGTCCCAGATGCGGCTGTGTTTGCCCTTGTCAAGGCTGCCCTGCATGAGGGTGCGGACTTTTTGCCCCTTGCTGTTGAAGATTGTAAGGGTGAGGTTGGCTTCTGACTTGGGCAAAGAGAAGCTGATAGTCGTGCTGGGGTGGAAGGGATTGGGATAAGCAGGCTCCAGCATTAGTTGTGCGGCTGGGACTTCTTCCGGATTGGAGACAAATCCGCTGCCGGCAAAGCTTCCCTGCCTGCTCAGGCTTCCCCTGTAGGTTGTCCAGGCATCCAAATTCCCCAGCGGACGGCGCAGCTTAACGACCAGAACGCCATTGGAATAGCCGGACACAAGCTCGTAATTGCCATCGCCGTCAAAGTCGGTCAATGTGGCGGGAGTGGCACCGTCGTAGTTCATGGTAAAAGGAAATCCAGGTAAGGACGAGCCGTCATTGTTGAAGATATAGATGCTGTTCAGATGGTTTTGTAGGATGATTTCATAACGGTTGTCGCCATCAATGTCGGCAGCCAGAGGTGGACAATTGAAGAAAGAGCCGGTGGAGACGGGAAAGCCGTTTAAAGAAACTCCGCCTTGGGTGAAGGCATGCAATGTCCCATCCGTAGTGACAAAGACAAGGTCGAGTTCGCCATTGCGGTCAATGTCAACCGGAATGGCACCGTTTGCCATATCACCGGCAAAAGGACAGACAGTTTGGATGCTTCCTGAAGGAGTTATCAGATAAAGGTTGCCTGAGCTTCCTGCTGCAATCAGATTGTTGTTGAGCACGATGGGAGCACCGGTCACAGGTCCGTTCAATTGGACAGGGAAACCTGTTCTGATGGAGCCGTCGGATTCGATTGCCCACAGCTTTCCATCGCCGGTGCCGGCAATGATTTCTCGGGTGCCGTTTTGGTCCAAATCAGCCACGGCAAGCTCGCAACTGAAGGAAGAACTGAGCTCGACCGGGAATCCCGGCAGAAGCTGGTTGGAATAGTTCAGGGCATATACCTTGCGGTTGTGGGCAGAGGCAATGACTTCATTCATGGAGTCGTGATTGAGGTCAGCCATCACAGGCGTGAAAAAGAGCATGCTGCCTGTGTCATAGTTGATATAGTTGATATTAGTGGTATCCTTGTGTGCTACTGCATAGATGCGTCCCGTCCGGCTGGAAAAGGCATAAGCATACATGGGAGTATTGATGGGTTCATAAGGTCCGGCAGCAAAACTGCGGTTGATATTCTCATCAGTGGCAAAGTCGAAGCTGCCCACCTGCTCACCGTCGTCATTGATGAAATAGGCATTGCCGAAGACATCGACATACATGACCTGATGCTGCTGGTTATATTGCAGGTCTCCGACCACAGGGGCAGACTTGCCTCCATAGAAGCAATCCCAGGGGAAATGGCTGTCCAGCAGGGTGATTTCAAAAGTGGCAGGATATCTCTTCAGGCAGACAACAGCACCGGTATCGGGATCATGGGACACTGCCTTGATGGTGAAATCATACGCACCAAAGGGTATGTCATTGGGCAATTCAAAACGCATATAAAGAGTCGTATCGGCATAAGCACCACCCGGCAATTGTCCGATGCTGATGTGGCAATTGGTCAGCATTACACCGTCCGGCATTCCTTCGGTATTTACCATAATGTTATGGGCAGTACCCCAGCCGGGCAGGTTTTTCACCTTTACATACAACCTGATAGCTTCTCCGGGATTGAGGTTGCCGTCGCCGTCACCTTCGACATCGTCATAACGGTAACCTTCCAAAGCCAGATTGGGCAAAGCCGGATTATAAGGCTTAACGGAAACAGACGGATCCCCGAACAGGACAGTCTCGTAATAGCACCAGCGCATGACGTCTTCCTGCATGGCATAAGCCAGGTTCTGCAACTGGGAATATTCCATGGCAGGTCCGATTTGGGGAAGATTATGCTGAAACATGCCATTGAAGAACTGCCGGTCAAAATACTGACTGGGTCCATCCACACTGCCGGGCATATACCAGCCGTATCGCGTATTGCCGATAAAGGCATAAAGCGCTCCGGATGCAGTGACCAGATGCTCTCCGATGGCTTCCCCATCTCCGCTGGTGCGTTGGTCAAAAGCAGCGGGATAACAGCCCTGGGAATACAGAAATCCGTATTCAGTATTGGTCAAAGCCTCGACAGAGCCGTTGCTTTGTCCCAGCAGAAAGGTTTCGTTGGCGTGTCCCATATGGTTCATGATGGCAGCACCGCTGTTGATGGCAGTGCGCACGATTTCCGGAGAATAGGTTCCGTCCCTCTGGTAATGCGTATCCAATTGATAGGCAGTCGGAAGGAAAACAGCAACGTCGTCTTTATAATCTCCGCCCCAGGTCACGGGATTCCAGTTCAGGTTTTCCCCGAAGAAGGCGGCAATGTTGTTGCTAAAGGTATTTTGCGTGGAATACTGGCGGGTCTTATCCATAATATGCTGAAATTCCGTCTGAGATTCGGCAGGCCAGCGCCCGACATAGACTTCCGGCACCAGATCGGGATTATCCACAGGATATTCACCCCAGAGATTGTCCATATCAGCGTTCCAGTTGCCATCCAGACAGCCAAAATACAGGTCGCAGGGCATAAAGCTGTCCACCGTATCCCCCACTTCGCCAAAGACTCCACGCATCGGGATTATCTCGTCATCCCCCGCCAGAATTACATATTCCAATGGTGTGGAAGTCGCACCCCAGGTCTGATAGGCATCAATGATGAAAGCGCGCATCTTGAC
>DAHVPA010000130.1 GCA_027318525.1 Candidatus Cloacimonadota bacterium
GAATGGATGTTTTCCAGCGCAAAAGAATTCTTGGAATCAATTGACAGAACAGAAGCTATCAAACTATGGAAAAAATATCCTTTGCTTAACTATGGGGATGGTTGGGATGAATAGAACGCAAACAACCATAGATTTGACCGCCTGAAGGCGGTACTACATACTTTATGATGGAATGAATTTAGTGTTTAAGGAGAAAAAGAATGTATAAAGCAATATTGGAAAAAGCGAAGCATTACGAGCCGGAAACCACGCGTTTCCTCTGCGACATGATAGGACACCCCAGCTTTTCCACCAAGGAAAAGGAAGTCATAGACTGCATCAGGGCTGAAATGGAAAAAGTCGGTTTTGACGAGGTTAAAGTTGACGGTCTGGGCAATGTCATCGGCAGGATTGGGCATGGTGCTCGTGTAATCGCCTTCGATGCGCATATAGACACAGTTTATCCCGGCGAAATGTCGCTCTGGAAGACAGACCCTTTCAAAGCGGAAGTTAAAGACGGAATGGTCATCGGCAGGGGCAGCGTGGACCAGGAAAGCGGCATGGCTTCAATGGTCACGGCTGCACGCATTATCAAAGACCTGAACCTCAACGATAAATTCAGCATTTACTTCACCGGTACAGTCATGGAAGAAGACTGCGACGGGCTGTGCTGGCAATACCTGATCAAAGAGGAAAAACTGGTGCCAGAACTGGTGGTCATCACCGAACCCACCAACCTCAATATCTACCGTGGGCATCGGGGCAGAATGGAAATGATGGTGCATATCAAGGGACTCTCCTGCCATGGTTCAGCTCCTGAGCGTGGTGACAACGCCATCTACAAAATCAGCCGCATTGCCCTGGAAATCGAAAAACTGCACGACAGGCTGAAACACGACGACTTTCTGGGCAAAGGCAGCGTGGCAGTGACCCAGGTGTTCTTTTCATCACCTTCGCAGTGTGCTGTTCCTGATGCCGCGTCCATCCAACTGGACAGAAGACTCACCTATGGGGAAACCAAGGAAAGCGCTGTAATGGAAGTGCAGGAAGCCGCTCGCAAAGCAGGTTATCCCGATGCGGTGGTGGAAGTTCTCAGATATGAGGAAGCTGCTTACACAGGCTTGGTCTATCCCACCGAAAAGTATTTTCCGACCTGGGTTTTGCCTGAGGATTCACATTGGCTTAGAACCGCTGAAGAAAGTTATAAAGAAGTGCTGGGACGCAAGCCGTTGGTCGATAAATGGACCTTCAGCACTAATGCTGTAGCAATTATGGGGATGCACAATATCCCCTGTCTGGGTCTGGGTCCCGGTAACGAAATCTATGCTCATGCACCCAATGAAGCTTGTCCGGTTGAGCATCTGACCCAGGCAGCGGCTTTTTATGCCGCATTGGTGTATGAATTGAACCAGAAGATAAAATAAACGAGGCACAATGTTTTTTAAGCATTACCGCTGCACGCAGTGCGGAAAGGAATACAAACGGGATGAAGTGCGCTACCTCTGCCCTGATTGTTCCAAAGATTACAGGGCAGGCATGCCTTTAACCGGTGTATTGGAAGCCATCTTTGACTATGAGAGCATTGGCAGAAAATGGAAAGAAAATCCAGGCATAGAGCTGTTTGCAGCAGTTGAACCGGAATTCTATCCGGAACTGTCCGTCGGCAATACGCCCCTCTTCCGCTCCAATAGATTAGCAGAAGCAATCGGCTTGACGGACCTTTCCATCAAGAACGACGGACTCAATCCCAGCGGTTCGCTCAAAGATCGCGCTTCCCATTTGGTCGTGGCTGAAGCACTTCGTCTCAAAGAGAAAAAGGTGGTGACCGCCTCCACCGGTAATGCTGCCTGTGCGCTTTCTGCTCTTTGTGCCAGCGCTGGTTTGGAAGCAGTTATCTTTGCTCCCCAATCTGCTCCTCCAGCTAAGTTAGTGCAGATCAAAGTGCACGGTGCAACGCTGGTTACGGTGGATGGTACCTATGACGATGCCTTTGCCGCTTCGCTGGAATACACTACCAGAGAAGGCGGACTTAATCGCAATACAGGTTACCATCCACTCACTATCGAGGGTAAAAAGTCAGTTGGATTGGAGATTTACCTGCAGAACGGACAGAATGTGCCGGACTGGATTGTAGTCCCGGTCGGGGATGGAGTTATCTTAGCAGGAGTGCACAAAGCCTTTGTGGATCTGCAAAGGGCAGGCATCATCAGCCGGCTGCCGAGACTTTTGTCTGTGCAGGCGGAAAGCTCGGATGCGATAACGAAGTATTTTATCACAGGCAGGTATTCTGATGCTGTGAAGCCTTCCACCATAGCTGACTCCATTTCGGTGCGCACACCCAGCAATGCGCATTGGGCAGTGCGGGCTTTGAAAGAGACAAATGGCACATCCATCACTGTTACAGATGATGAGATAAGTCAGGCGCAGAATCTGTTAGCTAAAACCACCGGTGTGTTTGCCGAACCAGCAGCCTCTGCCGGATTGGCTGGTCTGATCAAAGCTGTCGGACAGCATACAATCAGCCGCACAGACAAGGTTGTGCTCCTGGTGACCGGACACGGACTCAAAGATATCGGGGCAGTAAAGGTATAGCATGAAGCAACTGCTCACAAGCGGTCAGGTCTGGCAGGAAGAGGGTTTCCGGCAACTGGACATTTTGATTGAGAACGGTGTTATTGCATCTGTATCTGAAAATATAAATGAACCGTCAGCTGAAATCATAGACTGCAAAGGAACTTACATCATTCCCGCCATCTGCGATATGCATGTGCACGTAGGGGAAAAGGTCTGCGGACTTGACCTGGCAGATGATTTTACCTCTCTGTCAAGGCTTGCTGATGCTTGCGGAATCAGCGCTATAGGAGCTTTTATCACAGAGCGTTCGGACAACGATAAAAAGAAAAAGTCCCTGCAGGCTCAGTATGAGCAGGAAAAGACCAAAGCAGGGAAAGACTTCAAGCGCAAAATACATTGGCATCTGACTCCCACCCTGTCTGAGGTAAAGGATGTTTATCCATTACTGAAAGATGGCTGCGACCTGAAGTTTTACACCACTTACAAACCCAATGGTATTTACCGATCTTATAAAGAAATTGCCCAATGGATGAAGGAACTCAAGGACCTCAAGCCGCGGATTCTGGTGCATTGCGAAGATGACGAGATTGTCACAGTAATGTCTGCCTTCCATCCTTTCCACAAGGCTTTTGACCATACACTGAGACGTCCTGAAATGGCGGAAATCCTCTCTGTGGAGCGCATTCTTGACATTGCCATCCAGTATAATTATCCCGTGCATATCGTGCATGTTTCTGCTCCGGAAGCAGCTTTACTGATCAAACAGGCAAAAAAGTCCGCACCCGTTACCTGCGAGACTGCACCCCAGTATCTGCTCTTGAATGAAACCGTCCTGCAAGGTCTGGACGGGCATCGCTGGCTTTGCACTCCACCGATTCGTAGCGAAAAATCTCACGGTCTAATGGTGGAGCTTTTGCAGGATAGCTTGTTTGACGCTATCGCTACCGACCATTGTCCTTATAAGAAAGCTGACAAGGACTTCAATCATGACATCCCGGCGTATGTTCCAGTGGGTCTTGCGGGACTGGGTGCTACTCTGCCTGTCCTTATTGAGAACCTTGTTAAAACAGGCAAACTGCCTTTACAGAAACTGGTTCCACTGCTAACCTCCAATCCTGCCAAACTGATGAACTTCTACCCTCAATTTGGAAAAATCTCTGCCGGTTCGCAGGCTAACCTGTTGATTCTACAGGAAGAGCCTTTACAGGAAGCTGTGCCAGTCATTGCCAGCCTTGGCGACACTCACAATCCCTGGCAGAACTTCACGCATACCCTTAACTACAAGCCTTTCGAGGTTGCTCATGACAAACAGTCCTAAGCCCCATCCCGCCTGGCGTAATGACGCCATTGCCAAAGTGACCGGCAAAGCCAAATACACCGATGACCTGAAAATGCATAACTGCCTGCAGGCAGTTCCCGTCTATTCGGACTACGTTTCCGCCAGGATAATTTCCATCGATACTACAGAAGCAGCTAAACAGCCGGGAGTGGTGAAAGTCCTTACTTATAAAGACGTTCCTGGTAACCTGCAATTCGGTCAGATTATCCACGACTACTCCATTTTTGCCCACGACAGAATCCGCACCAGCGGAGATGTCATCGCTGTGATAATTGCCGAGAGCCGGCAGCAGGCAATCGCCGCCATTCCTTATGTTAAGCTGGTTGCGGAAGAATTGCCCGCTGTTCTGGATGCGGAAGAAGCTTTGAAAGAAAGTTCTCCGCTTGTGCATGAAAGCCATGGCAGCAACGTTGCCAATTACCATTGTGTCCGCACTGGCGACACCGCTTTGGGAGAGAAAGATGCAGACATTATCATAGAGCAGGAATTCACCACCTCCCGCATCGAGCATGCCTATATGGAACCTGAGTCCGCCCTCTGCTGGCAACGTTCCGACGGCGTCATGGAAGTCTATGGCAGCATGCAGCACCCTTTCAGCACCCGACGCTTTGTGGCGGGCACCATTGGAAAGCCACTGAGCGATGTGGAAGTGAAGACAGTCCCGATGGGTGGCGGTTTTGGCGGCAAAGATGACACGGCAGCCATCGTCTGCGCCAGAGCGGCTTTAGCCTCGTTGCTGACAGGGCGTCCCGTTAAAATGACCTACACCCGCGAATGGTCAATGCGTGAAAGCTACAAGCGCCATCCCTATAAAATCAACTACCGCATGGGCTTGAAACAGGATGGCAAGATTACCTTTGTCAAAGTCCGGATTGTGGCAGATGGCGGTGCTTATTGTTCAGTAACGCCCTGGGTAACCTGGCGCTCGACCGTTCAGTGCTGCGGACCATATGAAGTTCCCAATGTCCACTGCGACGTTTACGGCGTTTATACTAATAACATTTACTGCGGCGCCATGCGCGGTTTCGGCTCACCCCAGGTCAATTTTGCCATTGAGCAATTGATTGAAATGGCAGCGGAAAAGGTGGGCATCGATGAAGTTGAAATGCGCCGCCGCAACATGGTACACCAGGGCTCGGTCACTGTCACCAATCAGAAGCTGGATGACCATACAGTCAGCCTGCAGCAGGTGCTGGACATCGTTTTAAAAGAAAGCGATTATTACAATAAACGCAAGCTCTGCTCGGACGGTGCGCCCAATCAGGAAGAATGGTACGGCATCGGGCTTGCCATCAGCTACCGCGGCATGAGCCTGGGTGCAGAAGGGACGGACTTTAACAGTGCCATCATTAATGTGCAGCCGGACGGCAGTATATTGTTGGAAACCGGGGTGCACGAAAACGGACAAGGCAGCGAAAGCGCCATGATTCTGCTTTGTGCGGAGCATCTGGCTGTCAGCAAGGACCGCATCAGATACCGTCAACCCTCCACCAGTAATATTCCGGACGGAGGGACAACTGTCGCTTCCCGGGGTACCATCATGGGCGGTGGAGCGGTGGTAAATGCTGCCAAACAGCTCAGAGAACATATTGCCCGCGTAGTAGCTCCCGATTTATGCTGCCAGCCGGAAGCAGTTATCTTTGAGA
>DAHVPA010000131.1 GCA_027318525.1 Candidatus Cloacimonadota bacterium
CGTCCATCAACATAAAGCACTCTACCTTGTAGCGGTGGGCGGTGCAGCAGCGTTGTTGTCCAAATGCGTGACCGCCTGTGAAGTAATCGCCTGGGATGATTTAGGCACGGAAGCCATTCGCAGACTGGTTGTAAAAGACTTCCCCTGCTATGTGGCGATAGTTTAGAGATTATGAATTATGATATAAAACTGACACTGGAAAACCTGAAGAATTGCTGGCCGGCTGAGTTCAACGAAGAGCAAAAAGCCAAGGCGCAGACGCTGTTCCTCAAGAAGCTGTCCCTGGCGATGCACACTTTCTATCAGGGCAAGATGCAGACTCTTCCCAAAGCCGGCATCTGGGGCTTCAACTGGTTTAACGTCTGGTACACTCCTGGCGTTTCCTCTGTTTCTACGACGATTCGCGACAACAATGAAGCGTCCTTTGCCTTGTCCAACCGCAGCAATCTGGTTGCTGTGGTAAGCGATTCCACCCGGGTTTTGGGTGACGGGGATTGCACTCCCGCCGGCGGTTTGGGTGTGATGGAAGGCAAAGCCATGCTGATGAAGCATCTTGGCGGAGTGGATGCCATGGCGCTCTGCGTCAATAATAGAGGCAAAGACGGCAAACCCGATCCGGACAAGCTGATCGACTTTGTGAAGATGCTGGAGCCCAGTGTGGGCGCTGTAAATCTGGAAGATATCTCGCAGCCGAATTGCTACAGAGTGTTGGATACTTTGAGAAAAGAATGCGATATCCCGGTCTGGCATGACGATGCGCAGGGCACTGCCTGCGTGACTTTAGCCGGTTTGATTAATGCCCTGAAGTTGGCAAACAAGAAGATTGAGAATATTAAAACCGTCCTTTACGGTGCCGGCGCGTCCAATTCCACGATTGCCAGTTTCCTCTTGCAGAGCGGGCATAATCCAAGCAACCTGATAATGTTCGACAGCAAAAGCGGTCTGCATATCAAGCGAAACGATTTACAGAATAATCCTGCCAAGTTTAAGCAATGGGAATTGGCACAAAAGACCAATCCCTTATGTGTAGATAGAATTGAAGACGCCATGCAAGGAGCGGATGTCCTGATTGCGCTTTCCACACCTGGTCCAAACACTATCAGGCAGGACTGGATAAAGCTGATGAACCCCAAGGCGATCGTCTTTGCCTGCGCAAATCCCGTTCCGGAGATTTATCCCTATGCTGCCAAAGCAGCCGGAGCGTATATTGTAGCCACCGGACGCGGTGACTTTCCCAACCAGGTCAATAACTCGCTGGGTTTCCCCGGCATCCTGAAAGGCGCTTTGCTGGTGCGGGCCCGCAAGATTACAGACAGTATGGCAATCCGGGCGGCGCATTCCCTGGCAGAGTTTGCGGAGAAAAGAGGCATTGACGAAGACAATATCCTGCCTAGTATGGATGAGGTGGGAGTCTTTCCGCAGGAAGAGGCGGATGTTGCCATGCAGGCGATTGCGGATGGCGTGGCAAGGATTGAGCTGACCTGGCAGCAGGCGTATGACACAGCAAAGGCAGATATTGATAGTGCCCGCCGCATCACAGAACTCCTGATGCAGCAGGGACTGATTAAGGAACCGCCCATGGAGATGATTAATACAGCATTGTCAGATACTATCAAGGATGTAATGCATGAGTAAGACTTCGCTTATGTTCACTTTTGTGTTTCTATTGCTTGTAATTCAGATATATGGAGTTGCATCTATTGTGTCTGAGCAATCAAAAGGGTTGGACTTTTGCGAGATGGATTTATTAAATCCCCTGCATCCTTCATTTCAACATCAACAACACATCAAGGGCAATAGCAGGGATGTGTGGTTAAAAACTTTAGACCAGGTATATGAAGGGTTCTCTGAATGGTGGCTGACTGAGACACACCAATACAACTATAATGATACTTATCCCTGGCTGCTGGAAGAGGAAGTTGTCCAGGACAATAACCATGACTGGGGCAACTGGTATCGCAAAGTTACCACTTATGACGATAGCTTGCGCATAAGCACTTACCTTGGTCAATATTGGGCTTCCAATACCTGGCAGAACTCAACTCTCGATACCTACCAATATTATCCAAATGGACTTGTGTCGGCAATTTTAAAACAGAAATGGCTTAACAACACCTGGAGTAATAATACTAATCTAATTTATTTTTATAATGCAGGAAACCAAATCAGCTCTTTATTATACATGAACTGGACCAATAACGATTGGGTTAATGGCACCAATGTTGAATACACCTATGATACCGATTCACTGCTGGCTCAAACTATCACTTACATCTGGAATGGTGCCTGGACTCCCAATATCAGGAGTACGGACACTTACGATGATGAGGGTTACATTATATCAAGATTAACGGAAGCCTATGGCCCTGCACCAGTTTATCATAATATATATCTGTATGCATTTTATTATGATGAGCAAAATCAGCTCACGCATTGCTTAAGAAAATTGTGGTGGACAAGCGACAACCAATGGCACGATGATTATCAATACTTTTACACTTATGATGCTGCAGGTAATCAGACCGAATATGTTGAACAAATGTATGTGCCCGACTGGACAAATCAAAAGAAAGTTGTTTCCAACTATACACTCTATCAGGTTCTTAACAGTGATGAAAGTCTCATTCCCAAGCCTCTGCAGGTTTCTCTTTACCCAAATCCCATCAGTGATGAGTTTAATGTAAAAATAACTTCAGAACTAGCAGGTAATGGCTTTCTTGAATTGTTTGATATCAGGGGGAAGAAACTATCGACACAGCCTATCCGGAATTACCTGAACAACAATCAAACCTACAAATTCAACATATCGAATCTACCCAACGGCATTTATCTGCTAAGAACCAGACTAAACAACCAAAACGTTGTTGATAGGATAATGAAAATCAAATGAAATTAGCATTAACTTTTAAGCAATTGGCGGTCAACATCGGCATCTGGATGTATATCCTCGCCTGCCTGCTCTTTCTTGCCGGAGAGCTTGGCATTCAGCATTTGTCCTGGGTGCTGGTGCCTGCCCTGGCAGCCGTGATTTCTGTACTCACCATGCATCTCAAGACCGACCTCGGCAAGCATCTGCAACGCGAAAAATACGGTCCTGTCTCTGGCAAATACCTGGAGAATGGTGAAGCCACAAAACCCCGTTCCTGGTTCAAAACCCTCTGGGGCTGGCAGGTGGCAGCCGCTTTAGCGCTTACTTTTGTGACCGGCTGGCTGGTAGTAGAAATCAATCCCGGTAAGTTTTTCCTGCAGTTCAAGAATGCCGGCGGCATTGTTTCCGGTATCTTCAATCCTGACACCACAGCCCTGATGCCCATGATAAAAGCCCTGATTGAGACTATCTTCCTGGCTCTGATGAGCACGATTTTTGCTATACCCTTTGCCTTCCTTATCAGCTTCTTTGCAGCGCGTAACCTGATGCCTAAAACCTGGCTCGGCAACAGCGTTTACATCATTATCAGGACCATTGCCACCATCGTGCGCAGCATAGAAGCCATTGNCTGGGCGATTATTTTCTGTGTCTGGGTGGGCATCGGACCCTTTGCCGGAATGCTGGCATTGTGGGTGCACAGCATCGCCGCTTTGATAAAACTTTATTCCGAACAGATAGAAAACATCGACCAGGGTCCGCTGGAAGCCATCAAAGCGACAGGCGCTTCGACTTTACAGGTCTGGCGCTACGCTGTGATTCCGCAGATTTTGTCGCCTTTTTTGGCATTCACGATTTACCGCTGGGACATCAACGTCCGCATGGCGACGATTGTCGGTTTTGTGGGCGGCGGTGGTATCGGACTGGCACTGCAGCAACAGCAGCAAATGCTGGCGTGGCGCAGTGTGGGACTTATCATGTGGCTGATTGCCCTGGTGGTCTGGGTGATGGATATGGTCTCAGGTGCAGTGCGCCAAAACCTGACGGAGATATAGTTTGTAGTCCCGCCTTCAGGCGGTTTTTAATTACGAATTAGGAATTACGAATTACTAATTTGTCATGGTGAGTTTGTCGAACCATGTATATCAATCGACCAACTCAGGATGACTGAAAGAGGAAGCATGAACCCGGTTGAACTTATTCTGAAGAAGCGCAACGGCTATGTCTTGACCACAGACGAGATAAATTTCTTTATCAATTCTTATCTGAGCGGTGCCATCACTGAATACCAGATGTCTGCTTTCTTAATGGCAGTTTATTTTCAGGGAATGCTGCCTGACGAAATCACTGCTCTCACCGACTGCTACATCCGCAGTGGCAAAAGGATAGAGTTCCCGGAAGGCGTCATTACTGCCGACAAACATTCCACCGGCGGAGTGGGCGACAAGATTAGTCTGATGCTGGCTCCCATTGCGGCGGCGTGCGGACTCACTGTTCCCATGATTTCGGGACGAGGCTTGGGACACACCGGCGGCACTTTGGACAAGCTGGAAGCCATTCCAGGCTTTCAGACCAGCTACAGTATGGAGCAATTCCGCGACCTGACTCTTAAACATGGAGTCTGTCTGGTTGGTCAGTCCGAGCAGCTTGTGCCCGCTGACAAAAGGATTTATGCCCTGCGTGACGTAACCGCCACCGTGGAAAGCCCGGGACTTATCACTGCCAGCATCATGAGCAAGAAAATCGCGGAAGGTGCACGTCATCTGGTCATCGACCTCAAAGTCGGCAGCGGCGCTTTCATGCCCACCCTTTCACGCGCCAAAGAACTGGCTGAACTGCTCATCAGAACGGGTCATGCCTTTGGACAGCAGGTCACGGTTGTTTTCACCAACATGAATGCCCCGCTGGGTACTCATATCGGTAACGCTCTGGAAGTCATCGAAGCAATAGAATATCTCAAAGGCAACTTCCTGCCCGACACACAGGAAATCACCGAAGCCCTGACGGCGGAAATGCTGCTCAGTGCCGGTCTGGCAAAGGATTATGAGGAAGCGGTCCAACATGTCAGGAAGGTCATTGCCGACGGCTCTGCCCTGCAGAAATTCCGCGAAATTATCATTGCCCAGGGCGGTGACGCAGCTGTCTGTGATGACTACTCCCGTTTTGCCCCAGCCAAATATGAACTGCCTATCCTTGCCAATCAGGACGGTTATTTGCAAAGCATCGATTCCCGCAGCATCGGTTATGCCTTAATCGGTGTCAAGGCAGGACGCATGCAGGTTTCCGACTCTCTGGACTACGGAAGCGGCGCGATTTTATATCCCAAAGTGGGCGACCAGTTTACCTCCGGACAGCCCATCGGCACCCTGTTCTGCAATGATCAAGCCGCAGGTGAGAAAGCCATTGAGCGCATCCTCTCTGCTTTCCATCTCAGCCCTGACCCAGTCCCCAAAGAGGAACTCATTCTCGGCAGGATGACTCTGGCAGACCTGCAGTAATTCTCACCCTTTCAATAAGATAGAACTCAGTTAATCCCTACTTTATGGAGTGATCTGCCCTTCATCACTCTCACCAAAATCCGGCTTTTTCCTTAAAACCCAATATATATCAAAAGCAAATCAAATCTATACCAAATGTATAT
>DAHVPA010000132.1 GCA_027318525.1 Candidatus Cloacimonadota bacterium
AGTGTAGATATAATAGCGTCGATTTTATCTCCAACTTCCTGACTTGCAACATCCACATTTTTACCCATGTCAAATTTTATTACACTGATACCTACATTATCCATCGAATATGATTGGATGAAGTCAATCTGGCTCACTGTAGATACAGCGTCTTCAATCTTTTTGGTAATTTGTGACTCAACTTCTCGTGGACCAGCTCCTGCATAAACTGTAGAAATGCTTATGTAAGGAATCTTAAATTGAGGCATCATGTTCAGTGGTAAATCTATGTAAGCCAAAATCCCAAATACTATGAAAACCATGATTACCATGGTAACCAAGACGGGAAGCTTTACCGATATTTTTGACAAAAACATCAATTGACTCCTTATTTCATTATCTTAACGAGGCATCCTTCATAGACCATGCTTATCCCTTCAGTAATAAGCATATCCCCGGAATTCAAACCTGACTTTATCTCATATTCAATTCCATTGTTGTGTCCGGGTTGAACCTCTTTCTTTACAGCTTTATTGTTATTAACTATCCAAGCATAAAGTTTATTATCAGCTTCACTCAGTGTATTTCTATCTACTACAATTGTATTGGGAATCGTTATTGTATTGATTTGGATTTCAACGGTAATTCCACTTGCGACATATTTAGTTTTTGAATTGAAAACCACTTCGGCTCTGAAAGCTTTTTTATTCTGGTCCATCGCCATTGCTATTGAAGATAGAGTGCCTGTTAACTCTTCTTCATTCCAGCGAGCAACTGCTTTTAGTCCCTTTTTCATACTTTGAATTTCTGAATCTGGTATCCAAATGACAGCTTTGTATCTGCTGGTATTGGAAATAGTGAACAAATCTGCACCGGGATTTACCTGATCACCTACATTTATATAAAGTGAAGTAACATATCCGCTAAATGGTGCTCTCACATTTATCATATTCTTTGAAGTATTGAGATTAGCTTCTGAGACTCTGTAAGCAGTGGCAACATTGTCCATATCCTGCTGGCTGATAGCTCCTTGAGCAAAAAGTCTCTGCATTCTTTCAAATGTGGTTTTTGCATTCTGATAAGCAGTTGATGCCTGTATGTATTGGGCACCGGGTGTATCTTGGGGGAATGTTACGATTATCTGATCTTTTTTAACATAATCCCCAACCTTGGCATTGATTTTGACAACGACATCGCCAACCATCGATTTAACGACACTTTCCTCGATCCCGGATAGCGTTGCATTGTAGGTATTGGTTTGAACATAGGTTGTTGGCTGGATTTCTGTTATCCTTACGGGGATACCTTCTTCTTTCTGTATTTGTTCCATATTTTTGCTGATAGCTTTTTTTCCGCATCCAGACAAAATCATTATCATCAGCAGAGTCAAAAGGGTAATAAGTATATTCTTCATAATCCTCTCCATTATAGATTATAGCCCATGGCTTTTGTTAGTTTTTGATTAGCACTGATTACCTCAAAGATAGAGTTATAATATCCCAGTTTAACACTGTTTAATGTAATCTGAGCATCGAATACTTCAAGTTGAATGCCAACTTGATTTTCAAATCTTACCTGTGCGAGTTGCACGCTTCTTTCTGCCAGATTGATGTTCTCTGACTGAACTTTGTAATTCTCCAAAGCGTATTGCAGATTTTGCCAAGCCTGTTTTACTTAAAGCTCAATCATTTCCTTAGTATTATCTGCGTTTATGACAGATTGGTAGTATTCATGTTTTGCATAAGAGCGTTTGGCTGTATTCGTAAAACCAGTGAACAACGGAATGCTAAATCCGATTCCCAGAGATAGAGAAGTGCCAAAGTCGTCGTTTTCTATAGCATATTCATCGGCAGCGGTAAACAGAGAATAGCTGGCTGAAAGACCAACATTCGGTAAATAGTTACCGCGCTCGGCATTGTATTTTATCTTCATGATTTCGGTATTGATATCAGTTAACTGGAGCTCAATTCTTTGTTCAACTGCTTTGGCTTGAGCTGTGTTCAGGTCTTCAGATCTTGTTTCGGGAAGCACAAAATCACCTTCCAGGCTCAACAGTGAGTCTTTGTAACCTATTTGATTTCTAAAAGCAGATAAAGCAAGATTATAATTGTTTTGAGCTGCAACTACATTTGGCTTCAGCTTGGCAACCTCCAAGCGAGCCCTCAGCATATCATATTCGGATACCTGTCCTTCACGATTTAACAGCTCGACTCTTTGCAGATGCCGGCTGGCAATATCCAGAGCCTCCTGTTGAACGGCATAAACTTTCTGTGCCAAAATAGTCTGATAAAACATATCAGTAGTCTGAGCTATCAGTGTTTGCTCCTGCAGTCTGTATCTGAGTTTTTGAATAGAGCGAAAGCGACCTACCGCATTCAACCCATTGATTAACTTACCCCCAGAGAATAAAACCTGTTCCAGCTTTGCCTGAGCTGCAAGTGAACCTTCTTTTTGGGGTTGAGATGGGATAAAGCTGTTTGCCAATCCGGTTAATATTCCTGCCAATGTGCTGTCATCACTACTGGCAAACTCACTCAGGTTTTCGGAAAAATCCATTCTTCCCGGTTGTGCAGAATTCGGCAGCCAGGTAGTATTTAGTTGATAACCACCTTGGATTGTCACCTGGGGTAATAAATAACCTCTAACCTGATAATATGTCTGGTCTGCCATAAAAATATCTTCTTTGGCAGAAAGTAAAGACTTATTGTTTAGTTTGGCAAGTTCCAGGCTTTCAGATAGAGTCAGAGCAGAAAGTCCTGTTAGACTTAGTAATGCGATGATTGTTATTAAATAAGCTCTTTTCATGTATTTGAACCTCTTTTTAATATTCCTTTTAGCATAATCTGGATAATCAGGTCATAATCCGTTTCTGACTTTTTGATAAATTATTCGGGGTATTTGATAATTATGTTGGCATCGCACAGCAGGAACCAATCAAAGATGATATTAACCAGCTTGTCCACCGGTATTGTGATGGATACTTCTCCCTGACTGATGCCATATTCTATGACTTCACTCAGAAGGTCCATTATTCTCTGTTTGTTTTCCTGTCTGAAACTGCCAAGTTTTTGAAGGTATGAGTTTGGCAAGTTTTTGACTGCTTCCAATAAAGTGGCAGCATGTTCATATACCAGCTTAATCGGTAAACGAATCGCATTGGAAAATCGGTCTTCAAACTTCGGGTGTTTGTTTAATTCTGTTTTCAATATCTTATAGAATCTCTCCGCATGTTCCTTGACGACTTCAAAAAATATGTCTTCTTTGGATTCGAAATAATAGTAAATTGTTCCTTTTCCAAGTTGAGCTTCTCTGGCGATATCGTCCAGAGATGTTTTTTGATAACCATAACGTTCAAATAAGGTTTCTGCCGCATTAATAATCATACTGCGCTTTTCTATGCCATTCTGCATAAACCATCCTTTCTATCATTCATCTTTGTATAAATTTCTGGTATAATACCACTAATCCCGCAGAGGATATTCAGAGACTTTTATGAGACTAAGTCTCTGCAAACCCTCTGGTAACCCAAATTAAGAATTAAGAAGTAGTCGATATTAACCAATCTATTGATTGGCAACGGATTACGAAAATATCAAGCTACTATTAGACTATTTTGTTCTAGCGGTCGAATCTGTCAATAAAAAAAGACAGGCCGTAACCTGTCTTTAATTTTATTATTCTTTATTGATTTCTAAAAAATCTCTTCCAGAACTTTGGTCATTAACTGGCGTGAATCATTTTTCTTCATATAGGACAAGGGCACGCCAAAGATGTAACACTTGTTTCTGAGGGTGGATTTCTTAATACCAACCAACTTTCCATTCACGCTGTTGTAGTCTGTCTGAGTCTGCGGACAGTAAAGAGGGGGATTGGTAGTTTGTGTAAAGACCGGTTTACTGACATACTCAAAGATGGGGGTAACGCCGGAGCCCGGAGTGTTGTCATAATAGTTAAACAGAGTCACAGGTCCCAAGCCTTTTCTGCCATTCAAAAGGTTAAGGAAGCTTTCATTGGGATCTGCCACTATAACTTGTCCATTGGATACAAAATCCTGTGGAGCAGAATTGTTCGTATTCATATCAAATGCAAGTGACATATCACTAAAAGCGGTTGTTTTGGACTTTGCTTTTACAAACCAGGTGTTAGCCAGGAAGTTATTGGTTACGCTGCTGGTGGCATCATTTCTGTAAGTAATGCCAAAATATGTCTCAAACATACGTTGAGCCGCTAATTGGGTTGCCTGAACCTGGCTGCTTAGAGTGCCACCTCCGGAAATCAGCATATTGCCGCCTTGGTTAAGATACAGAGCATAAGCATCATAATCCAGAGCCAGATTGGGAGTAGCCGTCGGATAATCAGTATGGTAGATGATAAACTTATATTTCTGAATATCGCTAAAGGCTATCTTGCGGTTACGGATGTCAATATAGGCAAGATTATTTCTTTTGATTGTGTCAATACTGCCAGTATAGCTGGCAACCATATTTGCATATTTTGCGTCGATAGAATCTTCCGGTGCAAAGTTGGTATTGTGCAAATCATCGTCGATGATGAGGATTCCGTCTTTTTGATCTGCTGTGACAGGTGCAACTACCTTGAATTTGAATTCAGCAGGAGTCGGGTCAATTTCATCCTGCAGGTCAACAGCGCGAACTTCAAAGAAGTGATATGGTTTGTCTGGTGTATTCACACTAAGGTTGGAAAGAACGATAGTCTGTCCGAGAGTGCTATTGATGGGAACCCTTAACCATTTTTTGCCTGTGTCTTCATCTGTAACGAAATGATCGTTATTGTAAAGCGGAGGGTAGTTATAAGGTTCGTTATCAAGGCGGATATCAAAGGCAGTGACTTCACTGTAATAGTTTACATCAGTGTTTTCATCCCTGAGCTCATCAATCTTCTTATCATAGGGGTCGTCTGTAATCAGCGTTGCTCCGCTGGTCGTCTGAATCCCGTATTCGCCGTGCCAACCCCAACGCAGCCAAACCTTAAGGTTGGGACTGCTGACGGCTGTGTAATATCCTTCCGTATCACGGAAGAAAGGTGTTGCAAAGATTTGTTTATCGTTCACAATAGTATATGGCCATACTTCAGGAGTTGTTTCATCCGCATAATCAATAAAGTGATTATTGCCAAGAGCATACACACGTTTCTGATGAACTATGGTCTTGGGATGGAATCCTTCTTTTACGGCAAAAGTAATCGTATCCGGTTGAGATTGAATACCGGCTATATCTATAACAGTAGCAATTACTCTGGTGTAAGACACTTGTGACCCTACCGAGTTATAATCACTGCTAAGCTTTGGAGTAGTTCTTTTTGTCAGCAGATATTCATTCAGCCGAGGTTGATTCAGCGTATTGAACCACACTCCGGTAGTTGAATCCGGGATAATCTGCTCATTAGACAACCTGACTTTTTCTATCTTAAACTTGTAATACCAGGCAGTTGCTTGGATAAAGGGATCATCATCATCCAAAGTAAAGC
>DAHVPA010000133.1 GCA_027318525.1 Candidatus Cloacimonadota bacterium
GATTCCCTTTTGCGGCTGAATCCACTGCCATTCCAGAAAGTCTTGCCCTGTTCAGAAATGGGGCGCTGTCTTTGAGTGAGAAACTTGAGGGTGAGTGAGGTTCCGTTTGCCAGCAGAAAGCTTTTGAGCGCTAGCAGGGCAGTCTCCTGAGTCTTTTCCGAACCAAAGGCATAGCCGCCCAGCCAGGTCATGCCCAAAGCCGGCAGCATATATTTGCCCTCCCCGAACTGGTTGCCGACATCAGCCATTGTCTCTGTCTCGGCAGAACGATTGCGCAATACTGCAGAATTAATCTCTTCGTCAAACAGGTAAAGGGCAGTTCCCGTAAAGACAATGCCTGCAGCAGCACTCCATTCGGATTCGGTCCAGCTTAATGGAGCCCGGGCAGCAGTCAGGGCAGTTTGCGGATAAGAGGTCAGATATTGCTTATAAAAGCATGAATCCTGAGCCTGAACACCAGTATAACTCAAGAGGAGAAACAGCGCCAGAAACAGTTTTTGAGCCAAATTCCGGGAACTAAGTCCCATAAGCGCTTGCCTTGAGAGCTTTGAGAGTGGAACTAATGATGCCACTGACTAATTCCCAATACAAAAAAACCGGAGCCAAAGCTCCGGTTTAATCTTAGTTTCAAGCATGGGCAGGATTATTTCAAGCCTTCACTCATCGCCTGACCCAAATCAAAGATGGGCAGGTAGATAACCACGACGACGGTGCCCACAATGGCAGCCATCAGAATCACCAGCAAAGGCTCAATCAGTGATGTCAGCCTGTCGATAACGGAATCCACAAGCTTTTCATAGAATTCGGCAGCCTTGCCCAGCAGTTTATCCATGTCACCGGTTTCTTCACCGGTGGCAGTCATTTGCAGCAAAGTGGAGGGAAATACACCGGTGCGGCGGAAAGCTCCTGCTACGCTGTAACCTTCCTTGACCATGACACGGGCACGCCTGATGGCGCTTTCAATCACAGCATTCTGCACCACGTTTTCTGACAACTCCATGGTGTCCATGATAGGGACACCGGCAGCCATCAGAATTGAGAAAGTGCGGGCAAATTTGCTCATGATGGAGTTATTAATCACCTGTCCCACGACCGGAATACGCAGTTTGAGCGTGTCCATCACATAGCGTCCCCTATCCGTCAAGTAAACCAGGAAGAGCACGCCAATCAATAACAACAACAGTAGAATAAAGAAAATCAGATTGGAGGTGATGAATTTACTGACGGCAATTGCGACCAGGGTCGGACCCGGCAGATCAGCACCGAAGTTTTCATACACAGAAGTGAATTGGGGGATGATGAAATAAAAGATACCCCAAACCACAATAGCGAGGAAAATCAGGATGAAGATGGGATAAGCCATGGCGGACATCACCTTGCGGCGAGTATCCTCGATCTTTTCCAGGTAATCGGACAGCTCGTCCAGAACGGTATGCAATGTACCGGAAACTTCACCGGCTTTCACCAAAGCGATGTAAAGCGGATTAAACACACCGGGGTGCTGTTCCATTGCCTCAGACAGGGAATATCCCTTTTTAATGTCGTCAGACAAGCGTCGTAAAACGCGCTGGAACTTTTTGTTCTTTTCCTCTTTTTCCAGATTGGAGATGGCTTTTTCAATGGTCAGACCGGCGGAGAACATGGTGGAAAGCTGACGGGTAAAGAAAACCAGAACCTTGAGGGAAACACCCGTTCTGATTTTATAGATAGTCAGCATGACCTTGTCAAACAGGGAGAGCTTACCTTTGAAAGCGCCTTCAGCGGCTGCTTTCACAGAAATAATGGTGCTGCCTTCCTTGCTCAGTTTCTCGATTGCCAGGTCAAGTGTTTCTGCCTTGAGAATGCCTTCAACCCGGGCTCCCTTGGCGTCTTTGACAATATAGGCAAAATTTGGCATATCGCTTACCTTCTATTCTTGCTATTATTCGACGATTGTCATCTTGATAACTTCGCGGATGGAAGTCAAGCCATTGACCATCTTGGTCATGGCGGCATCGTGCAGAGTCCTCATACCGGCTCTTAAAGCTGCTTCCCTGATCAAATCCTGATTGCCGCCTTCATAGATGATACGACGGATTTCAGCATTAACTGTGAGCAGTTCAAAGATACCTGTTCTGCCGGAAAAGCCGGTGTTGTCGCAATGGACGCAACCGGTTCCGATCTTGAAGTTGATCTTGGTGGCTTCTTCGGGAGTAATGCCGCAATCGGAGAGTTCCTGCTCCGAAGGTTTGTAATCGGTTTTGCAATAAGGGCAAATCAAACGCATCAAACGCTGAGCCATAACCAGAGAAAGAGAAGAACCGACCAGATATGGCTTGATGCCGATATCAATCAGACGTGTAACAGTGGCAGGCGCATCATTGGCATGCAGAGTGGTAAACACAAGGTGACCTGTGAGAGAGAACTTGATAGCGATATCAGCTGTCTCTTCGTCACGGATTTCACCGATCAGGACGATATCCGGGTCTTGGCGCAGAACTGAGCGCAGGGCAGAACCGAAGGTCAAGCCGATTTGTTCCTTGGTCTCAATCTGAGTCACACCTTCCAAACGATATTCGACCGGGTCTTCCACCGTGATAATGTTGGTCTCAATATCCTGAATGGTCTTCAAAGCAGCATGCAAACTGGTGGATTTACCGCTACCGGTCGGACCTGAAACAATGATGATACCATAAGGTCGGCGGATAACCTTGCCGAAAATCTTCATATCATCAGCTTCAAAGCCGAGGGTGGTAAGTTTGAAACCGAACTCACCCTTATCCAAAAGACGCATCACGACCTTTTCGCCCAACACAGTGGGAGTGATGGAAACACGAACGTCCACACTCTTGTATTGGGTTTTGAGAGCAATGTGACCATCCTGGGGCAAACGTCTTTCTGCAATATTGAGTTTGGACATCACCTTGACGATGGAGACCAAGCCCATGTGCATACCGACGGGCGGATTCATCACTTCGCGAAGAGCTCCGTCCACCCTGAAACGAATCCGGGTGTGCTTGGTGAGCGGTTCGATATGAATATCCGTGGCATTTGCCTTGATGGCTTCGTTGATGATCAGGTTGATAAGTTTGACGATGGGGGCGTCAGCATCAGCTGATGCTGCAGAAATGCTGATTTCATTTTCATCTTCATCGATGGCGACAAAATCAAAACCGCCCACTGCGTCTTCCACCTGAGTGGTGGTGCGGATACTTTTATAATACTTTTCCAGTGAATCATGAATCAGAGATTCACCGATAAGCATGGTTTTCAAATTCTTTCCAATGGTCTTTTTCAGGGAATCAATGACCATCAGGTTTTCAGGATCTGTCATCGCAACGACAACGAGGTCGCCTTCGTCTCTTAAAGCAATCACCTTGTTTTCCACGGCGAATTGCTCCGGGATCAGCTTTACGATATTGACATCCAGATCCATCATTTCCTGCTGCTGAACAATCTCGTAACCAAGCTGCAAATGCAAAGCTTTGAGCAAGTTGCTCTCAGAGAGATGACCCAGTTTAATCAGGGTCTCACCAATCTTGAGTCCGAAGTTATTCTGCTTGAGCAGGGCTTCCTTGAGTTGGTCCTCTGTAATAAAACCTTCATGGATGAGGACTTCACCCAGGCGTGCAAATTGTGGATTAAAACTCATTATATCCTCTTAATCAATCCGGAAGAGCTGCCGGAAATGCTCCCCTGGCAGTTCAGCCAAATATGATGTTCTTGTGCTTTTTTTAAGCGGGTTACAGGATATATCATCCTGTAACCCGTAATCTTTAATCTGTCTGCCGTAATTAGGTCGGGTAACGAACTAACTGGACAGTGGTAGTATTTTGGATATTGGCTATCAGAATCCTGGCTGTAATGGTCACAGGAGTGATGCCGGGGGTATTGGTCATCGGGTCACCCAGAGGAATTTCCCAGGCGTAGAACTTGATCAAGCCCTGAGCTAAACCGTCCTGCTGGTCATTGATGTCCGTATAGGAAGTAGGATCTTCCGGGTCATAGACAGCAAGCGGATTGAACCAGTCCGTAACCACTATGTATGGTGTTGCCGATTGGTTGCAGTTTAGCGGATCCTCATTGGTACCGATGGTATATTCAAATACGCCATGCGTTGATGTCAACGTAATTCGGGCGTTGTGAATGGGGCATCCCTGAATGTCGAAAAGAGCAACATTCAGTATGGCTGTAGCGGAAGCCGGCACCGTATTGGTGTTGCCGTGGAAGACAAGGTTGCCGGGAATTGCTTCAATCGCGAGCTGAGGATCATTCAAAGGCAGCACGATATAGGCTTCACCCCAGACTTCAGAACCGTTCAAGCCGCCCGTTACCGCCTTAATTTTGAGAGATTCAAAGGTATAAATACCTGAATACATCAAAGTGGTATAGGCAACGCCGGCTGTGGAATCGCCCTGAGCGCTTTCATTGCCTACGTAGGCATTAGCGCCGATCTGGCAGTTGTAGATATTATCCGGCAGGTAGAACCAGACGCTGGTGCCGTAATCAACCGGATTGTTATAGATATCATAGACATTGGCGCCGGCGATAATCTGCCACAGTCCGCCACCCATATTGACACCGGTGTTCAGTCCGCTGGCAAAGGGAACCACCCTGTGCGGAGGACCGGCATGAATAACGATATTGGGTTTGGTGGCTTTGACATATTTGCCGTCGGCAGTGCAGGAAGCGCGGATATTGAGAATACCGGATTCCGTGCCGCTGTTTACTGAGATCTGAGCCTCACCGCCATTGGATACAACCAAGACAGAATCGCCTACAGGTTGATTATTCAGGTTGGCTCCATCGGGAGGAGTTGGGTTCATAATCTTAAAGTAAACATTTTTGGGAGTATCAATGATGTTTCCATTGATATCATACAGTTTCACTTTCAGGATTTGCGATTCAATACCGCCGGTATTGGCAACATTGAGGTCAATCTGACCCGCCTGGGTAAACTGGATGGAATGGATGATAGTTGATTTGATGTTGAAAATCAGCTGGTCAGTCAGAGTATCGCCGTTGGCAAAAGCGCTGATTGTGGCAGCACCTGCCTGCAAACCGGGCGTAAAGCGGACTCTGGCTATGCCCAATTCATTGGAATTGGTTGTGATTTCCTGGACTGTGTTGACAAAGGTGCCCAAACTGGTTTTGAATTTGATTGGCTTGGACGGAACGACATTGCTGTAAAGGTCTTTAATCTCAGCCTGCATCCAGATGTAATTCGCACTGTTCACAGAGCTGGTATCAGCTTCGACCATTTCACCATCAACTTCGACAAATGATCTGAGAGCAAGGTTTGCCGGTCTGCCAGGACTGACGATGACGCTCCGCATACTGGTCTGATTGGCGATACGGGCTGTAATCGTTCCCGAACCCGCAATCGGTCCTGCATTATACTTGGTTGTCGCTCGTCCGTTGGACGTTTGCACCACAATGGAATCACCCAGCGTATTGCCTTCATCATCAGTAAAGAAGC
>DAHVPA010000134.1 GCA_027318525.1 Candidatus Cloacimonadota bacterium
AGATATGCCCTGACATTAAGCAGAATTTGATTTGACGAGTGAAATTGAGCTTTCCTTCACAGGGTCTGAAAGACTTTTGTCCGTCTGATGCTTCGAGGGGTCTTCGAGGGGTTAGCCCTCGATAACCCCTCGCTGATCCCTCGCATCAAAAGATAAGGGAAGCTAGTCCGCTTTTGCCGGAAGCAGGTTTTTTCTGCCAAAAAAACAGGCGGTTCCTGAGGAACCGCCTTAATAGTCAAAACTCCGGATTGGTTTATTCACCGGTGACGATTGTCGTGTATTCAAACATGATTATTTTCCAGGTCATATTGTAATCGACCGTGGAAATTCTGGTGATGCCGCCGTTTTTGGCAGCAGCAACGGTGGCTGCTTCTTTGGAAAGGCTGGGCGGGAAGCCCAGGAAACTGGTCTGGGTAAAGGTTCCGGTCTTGGTGCCCAAAGGATTGGAAGTGGCGCAGACGGGATGGTTCATGGAGCAGGCAGTGAAAAACAGAACACATGCCAGAGCCGTAAGAATCATGATACGGATTTTCATACTTTTCTCCTTAAGATTTTACTGATGCCATATTGCAGAATCAGAGCGGCAGGTCAAGATTTTTTACCATAAAGCATGAATTTATAAAATTAACTCACCAGCCGGACAGGAATTTCTTGCCATAATCACAAACTCAGGCAGACTGGCATATAATGTCCCGGAACCGGTGGGACCGGGCAAACAGCCAAACTTACAGGCAGGAGCAAGATGCAGGACTTAAATATCAACAAAGTGGCAGAACTGGCGATTGAGACCGGTCAGGTTGTGTTGGAAAGCGGAGGTGAGACGCACCGGGTGGAAGAGATGATGCACAACGTCTGTTCGGGATTCGGATTTACCTCCAATGAGAGCTATGTCACGCTGACGGGGATTTTCCTCTCTATCAAAGCATCGGACGGGCAGATTGTCACGTTGATAAAAAGGATTGGCAGCCGTGCTGTGGATTTGGATAAAATCAGCGCTGTCAGCCGGCTTTCTCACGATTTGATGAACCGCAACTGCAAGGGAAAACCGAAAACTGTCTGCGTTCCCATGAGCTTTGAGGAATATAGCAACCGGCTGCAAACCATCAAGACCCGCAAACAATATCCCGGCTGGGTCAAATATGTCTGCGGCGGCATCACACCGGGCTTTTTCTGTCTGCTGTTTGGCGGTTCCTGGAGGGAATTTGCAGTCGCTTTCATTATGGGTATTATCATCACCATTATTCTGCGCAACCTGACCAAGCTGCAGCTGAATGCTTTTCTGCTCAATGCCGTGGGTGCCGGTCTGGTGGTCTGGATTGCCAAGATGTCCGGAATGTATATAGGACAGATGAATACCGATAAAATCATCATCGGCGGGATATTCCTGCTGGTGCCGGGATTGAGCATGACCAACGCCATCCGCGACACGATGGCGGGGGATCTGGTGGCAGGCACTGCCCGCACTGTGGAAGCGCTCTTTATCTCGGTGGCAATTGCCACGGGAGCCGGAGCCATGCTGAAGCTGTGGAAACTGCTGGTATGATAAATTCTCACCGCAAAGACGCAAAGACGCGAAGATTCGCAAAGAAAAGATTTGCATTAGTCAGGCTGAGCCTGTCGATGACTGACTCTATAATACAGCTAAGATTCCTGTCTGGGCAGGAATGACAGAGGATATGTAGTATGTTGGAAGTAATGGACAAACTCTGGTGGATGCAGGTCAGTTATGGATTTATAGCCATACTGGGCTTTTCCATCCGCAGCAACATCAAGGGCTGGAAGCTGCTCTTTACCAGTATTGGCGGGGCATTGAGCTGGGGGCTTTATCTGCTTTTTCTGGCGTGGTCCAGTTCCCTGCTGCTCTCGGTTTTTCTGGCAACTCTGGCAGTGTGCCTCTATTCCGAGTTTATGGGCAGGGCATTTAAAGTTCCTGTGGCAGTGTTTGTGATTTGCTCGATTATCCCTTTGGTGCCGGGCAGCGGACTGTATTATTCCATGATAGCCTATATAGATGGCAGGACGCTGGAAGCGATGCGCAAGATGGGTGAGACGATGATGATTGCGGGAACCATCTCAGTGGCGATAGCAGTGATGTCATCCGTTGCCAATATTTTCCGCAAGATGCTGAGGATGTTTTAATGGGTTTCTGGTATTACGTCCTCAAGGTTTTGATTTCCAGTGTCCTGATAGTGCTGATATCGGAGATTTCCAAGCGTAATGGAGTATTGGCAGGGCTGCTGGCATCGGTGCCGCTGGTATCGTTTTTAGCCATCATCTGGCTCTATGTGGAAACCAGGGATATAACTAAAATAAGGCAGCTTAGCACCGATATCTTCTGGCTGGTGCTGCCCTCGCTTTCCTTCTTCATTCTCTTTCCCTGGCTGCTGGGAAAAAATCTGCGTTTTGGCTGGGCAATGTTGCTTTCCACTGCAATTATGATTATGCTTTATATAATTATGATGATTTTATTAAAGAAAAACTGGAGTTAATAAATTAAAATGCATAAATCAGTAAAACAAATCCAAATGGAAGAGCGTATCCTGAACAGGCTGACAGGAAAACCCAGGCAAACGGCAGAATTGCTCTTTGCCGATGAGGAACTGCAAGCCATGCAGGAATATGCCAACAATGTATCAATCAAGCGGCTCGGTTACAACGACCACGGTCCTGTGCACATGAGAAAGGCTACTTATAATGCGATAAAAATGTTTCATCTGCTGAAGGAAGCCGGCATCGAAATGAGCCTTGAAGCAGAGCACATCGGCTCAGCCGATGACAGCCTGATCGGGGTGCTCTTTGCCTCGCTTCTGCACGACCTGGGTATGTCCATTGCCCGCGAAAAGCATGAATATCTCAGCATTCAACTGGCTGTCCCCTTTATCGATAAAATCCTCAGCCAGATTTATAGACCGGAAGAGTATATGCTCAAGACGGCAGTGCGCTCCATCGCTATAGAAGGCATCTTTGGGCACATGGCTACCCGGAAGATACACTCTTTGGAGGCGGGACTGGTGCTGATAGCCGACGGCAGCGACATGGAAAAGGGCAGAGCCCGCATTCCCAGTATGCTATCCCAGACTCCCAGGGTGGGAGATATCCACCGCACTTCGTCCAGTGCCATCCAAAAGGTGAAAATCAGCAAGGGACTGGAAAAACCCATCAATATCACTGTGGAAATGAGCGCTTCCGTCGGGTATTTCCAGATAGAAGAAGTCTTTTTCCCAAAGATAAATATCAGCCCCATCAAGCCTTACATCGAGCTCTATGCCGGAGTGGCAGAAAGGGAGATGCTGAGATATCTCTAAGCCATAGTCAGCAGCGTCCTTAATCTAGCCTTGCCAGCCTTGGGCAGATCACCTGTTTAATGTCTGCGCCCGGGCGCAGGGATCAGGCGGGAGGCAGGGCAGTTGACGGCAAGCCTGGTTTGAGGGTCAATACTATATCCAAAACCGACATGCCAATAATCCGGATAACTATGTTAAGCCAATGGTTTATCTTTCATCCTGCAGGACGGCTGTTACAGCCAAAAAACTATATCTATCGCCAAAAATGCGGCACAATCGGTCGCAGGCTTTCCAAAATCCAAAGGGGAGCCACTTGGTCAGTTGGTTCAGATGCAGCTTGATCATAAGCCGATGAGAAAAGAGCCGGTTTTGCTTAATCCAGAAACCGTGATGGTTGAGCAGTTTATATAGGCTGTCGCGGTCGAAGCTGTGAAGATGGGCGTTGATGGGTGTTTTCCGGTTGCAGTGAATGCACAAAGTATAACGGATGGATTCTTTGTAAGGGACAGTAATCAATAGCTTTCCGGCTGGTTTGAGCAGCTTTTTCCAACCCTCCACAGCAGCTTTGGGCTCAGTCAGGTGTTCCAGCACTTCCAAAGCAACAATCAGGTCAAACTTCTTTTCCTTCAGGGGGATATCCAAGGCATCGCCATAAACAGTATCAATTTCCGGATTGAGTTTCTTTATCTGCTCCAGATTTTCAGGACTCAGGTCAAGCGCTGTAACGTGAGTTCCGGACTGTGCCGCATGCAGGCTAAACCAGCCTCTGCCGCTGCCGACATCCAAAACATCCATTCCTGGCTGCAGGGCTGAAAGCTCAAAAACAGTCTGGTTGCGACGGGTCTCCGCTGCTGAAAACTGGTCTGATCCCCAATAGTCAAATTCACGGGCATCCCTGAGGTAATGTTCCTTGTAATCCATGCGTATCACCTTGCTTTATCACTTTATACCATCTCAGTGGACGGGGGATAATTGGCAAGAGTAAAATCAAATGCAGCTTGAACTTATTTCCCGGGTAATTGGTCTGAATTATGCTTTTAATTTCATTGACATAAAACCTTAAAAAAATAGAAGGTGAAATGTAAGATTGGTATGTAGTTAAATTATTGAAAAGTGTATTTATTAGCCATGCCGCTCAGAACTGAGCAGGCACATAAAACATTAACCGATCAAAAAAGAGAGATGGAGTTAACATGAAGAAACTACTGTTTCTTATTTCACTGCTGTTGATTTTTAGCGGCGTTTTGATTGCCGACATCAGTGAATACTATGAGTTTTCTGCAGGGACACAAACGTATGCAGAAATAACCGGAACGCCGGTAACGGCAGCCATGGGCGACGATGTGTCAACTGTAGTAGACATTGGATTTTCATTTACTTATGGAACCAATGCTTATACGCAGATAAAAATCAGTTCCAATGGAGTAATTGCTCTGGGAACTACTGCATCACCATCGCTGACCAATAACCTGACTTCCACTACTTTGTGTCCTGTGGTCGCTGCCATTTGGGACGACCTGCACACCGGACGCACAGTTGATGGAACTTATCCCCTTGCCAGTTCTGTGCAGACACTTTTGCAAGGCTCTGCACCCAACCGCACATTTACAATTCAATATCAAAATGCCTATTGGCGCTACAATGAAGCTGCCAGTTGGGTGAACTTTCAGATAGTCCTCAAAGAAAACGGAAGCATTGATATACTCTACGGACCCGGTTCCGGAGCTTCGCCCGGGACATCAGCCACCGCCTCTATCGGCATCAATATGCTGCCCGGCGGAACAGGAAATTACTGGAGCGTTACTCCAGGCTCTCCCGCCACTGCTTCCAATACTGCAGAAAATAATTCCATTAATGCCCAAATCCCCAATGGAACCAAATATAGCTTTAATCCTCCCATCGGAGTGCCCAATGATTTGAGCGCAATTGCCATCACAGGAAGCACCACCCCCACCAGCGGCACTTCCACCCAATATACAGTTACGGTCCGCAATCGCGGTTCCAATCCCCAGACCACATATAGTGTCAAACTGATGAATGGTGATACAGAACTTGCCACTGTGGCAGGTCCTGCTATTGCTCCCGGCACCAATCAACCCGTAGTATTGAACTGGACCCCCACAGCCACAGGACCAATGACA
>DAHVPA010000135.1 GCA_027318525.1 Candidatus Cloacimonadota bacterium
CAATCGGATTGAATTTCTCCGAGTTGATTTCTCCCCAGATTACTTTGGGCATTTTCAGTTCTTTCACACTATCAACAAACCAGGCTCTGGGCAGAGCTGAAAGGTTGCGGTGCACCACAACCTGTTCTTCGTTGCTGCTAAAGACCGGCTGCAGATTAGGGAAGGGAAGACTGTCAGGGAATAGCACATACTTCACATTGAGCATGTTAAGCAGGTTCCAATTGATTTTCTGTTGTCTGAGCTGAGAGTCCAGGCAGTTTTCCAGGACTTCCTGATAACGTTTCAGTTTGGCACCGTGGTAACCTTGAATGGTCTGATGATAATATGCCCACTGACCATTCATACCAACGTTTAGAGGGTAGATACGGAAGTTCTCTTTATCACCAAGCAGGAAATCATCGTAATCCTTCTTAGTGTAAGTCTGACTTGCCTGACTATATTGGGGGGATTCCACATTCTGCAGATTTTTTCCAGTATAAATCCAAAGGTCGATGAAGGCGAGAACTAAAATCAGAACAAAGAAAACAGCTTTGTTGATGTTCTTTCTCAAATAGAGGAAGATAAAACTCATGCCGCCAAACAGGAACAGCAGGCTTAGTGCACCGCTTTTGTAAAGCATTCCCAGCCTGATGGCTTTGATGCTATCGAGTTGTCCATATGCGTTCTGTGCTTTGAGCTGGGCAATCTCGTTCTCATTGGTAAAGGGCAGACCTTTGAAGATGCTTTTGCCGAGGATGAGGAAAAGCACAAACAATACAATTACTGCGATATACCAGGTTTTGAACTTTTTCAGTTGTGCCGGGTCTGACTTTTTTGCCATTTCGACAATGGCTTCTATCCCGAATGCAGCAAGAATTGCAAGGCTGAACTGCACCATCACCAAAATCATGGAAGGAACCCGGAATTTATTAAAATAAGGTAAATACTTGAGCAGAAGGTCGCTGATAAATCCACCGTATTTACCGAAGGACATGATTAAAAAGACGATAGATGAAATCCACAAAAACCAAGCCAGCCGTTTACGCTTACCAGCCAGGGCAAAGAAAGCCAGGGCAAGCACCAGGACACCGCTGTAGTTATAGATTTGGGTAAATTCCATTCCACCCCAGTAGGTCTGATTTATCCCACCAAAGAAGTCAGGAATGATAAACGAGATAATCTCAGCTGGAGGAAAACTCCAACCTTGGGCATAAGCTTTATCCAAACCGCTGCTCCCACCCCTGATTGTATAGTGACCATATTCCCAGGTGCTGAGGAAAGGATTCATCACTGCCAAGCCCATGAACACAAATGCACCAACCAGCATCATAGTAAACGTAAGCAGCTTGCCCCATTCCTTGTTTTTGAAAGTATCCACCAGGCTGAAAATCCAGAACATCCCGATAAAAAGATACATATAATAACTGATTTGCGGATGGTTTTCTCGCAGTTGGGCAATCAGGAAGACGCTTGTCATTCCCAGTCCCAGCAGGTTGCGCTTTTCCTTCAGATACATGAGACCCCAGATAACCCAGGGTATCCACATGACAGCGCGGAATTTGGTATTGTGACCTATATCCAGCAATCCTGTCCAGTGGCAGCAAAACATAAAGACAACTGCTCCGAAGAAAGCTGTGAAAGCTTCCAGCTTCATCATCCTTAAAAGTAGGAAGATACCCAATCCACCCAGAAACAGGAGGAAGATTCGCCAATTCATTATATGGTCTACAACCTTGGTGATGTTTTCCACAAAAGGATACTGCAAGGGCAGCGAGATCAGATAACTCGGCATGCCGCTGAACATATTTGGCTGCCAGAGAGCGCGGTCGGAATGAGTCTTGTTATATTCAATGACACGGTGAGCAGAGCCTTGCCATTGGATTGTGTCAGAGGCGGGGGGAGCTTTCTTTTCAAAAGCTACAGGGAAATAGATTATACTGACCAGTAAAAAAAGTAAAATGACATACAACCAGGGCTTATTCTCCAAAAACAGAGCGGCTGCATTAGGCGCAGGTGCTGCTTTGGCATTTGCCTGTTTCTTATCAGGGAGCTTGTATTTTTTGTTTTGGGCAGAGTGATGGCTCATAGTTACCTCGCAGGTTTAATCTTGTTTACTATATTATCTTCCACTTTCTTTATTATCAAGTTATTTAGTCAAGCATTTTGAGCGCAGCCTGCCTCAGCAACAACTTCAGCTTAAATCCTGCCTGGTATCCACCTGGGGTCCTCCTGGGGTGAGCCCAGGTGGATGCCAGGTGGATCCTGCGTGGGGATTAAGGAAGAAAAAAACACATAAAAAAAACGAACCGCCGGGTGACGGTTCGTTATAGCAAAATCAGTCAATTATTATGGCATAAGTTTGTAGATGGCTTCGTATTTAGCCATCAGGTCCTTGCGGTTTATCTTTTGGGAGATGGCATAACACATTTGGACAGCTTCCTTATTGGTCTTATCCATGTCATACCACTGTTCGGCATAGTCAATCAGACCTTCGTATCTTTGATAGTTTACCATCATGTAGCAATAAGCTCTGAGTGTCTCCACAGTGGGATTCTTGGCAATGATTTGCTGCATGTAATAGATTTCCTCTTCTTGCTTGCCCATCTTCTTGGCAATATCCTTGGCGGTAATCAAAGCAGCCAGGCTTTCCGGATCGATCTTGAGGATGCGCTGGTTGGTATCCCAGGCTGCCTGGTAGTTACCCAGCTCATAATAAGCATTGGTCAGGTTGCTGAGGTTTTCAGTATCGGCAAGGTTAATGGACATAATCTTTTCGAAATAGATGGCAGCATTGGCATAATCCTTGGCATTGTAATAGTGCACACCCAGAAGCTTGAGCATCAGGGGGTCGTTGGGATTGATAGCCAGGACCTTATTCAGGTATTCTTCAAACTTGGCATTGTTTTTAGTGTCCTGATAGAGGATGACAAGCATGCGCAGGGGTTCTTCTTTGGTATTATCAAGTTTGACCAGATATTCCAGATTGCTGATAGCTTCCTCATAGATTTTATTTTCCATGAGGAGCTGGGAGATTTTGAGGATTTTCAGCCATGAATTGTTCTTCTTTTTGGCAGCATCGCGCTTGATGTATTGTTCTTCTTTGTTCAGTTTCACAAAGGATTTCATTACTGAGAGGATGGTATCACATTTGGTATAAGTGATTTTGAGATGTTCAACCGTTTTGACAGAAGAATCCATATTAAAGTAGTCAGTGATACCGTCTTTTTCTTCTTTGCGGGGTTCTGCCTTCAGAGCAAAGAAATAGTTGAGGTCGGCAGAACGCTTTAGCGCTACCACATGCTTGGGATTGTCAGCTAAAACTTTTTCATACAGATCAAGTGCTTTTTCCAACGATTTATCATTATCTTTTTGCTGATAGTAAACATTGGCGCTTTTAAGGTTGAGATTGGATTGAGGCGTAAGCTTTTGACGGTTGGGTGAACAGGCTGCCAGAGCCAGGACAATCACCATTCCGAGCAAGAGGGCTTTTTTCATTATGCATACTCCTTGAATGAAAATCAATTCTTTCATTAACTCTAAAATTGATTATAGATTTTAAGTCAAGGAAATTTGTCTGTCCGATAAAATCAGGTTTTAGGGTGAACTTATTTAGATTAAGTAAGATAAGATTATTGGAAGTCGAAGCTGAAGGATAGAATTAAATTATCTTTACAAAATCTATCCTTGACGAATCATGTCTTTTTAACGGAAATAAATGTAAGGACACAATATGAAAAGATGGCTGATTTTTATGATTTGTCTGCTGCCGGCATTGATTTTTGCCGAACTGGTGGATCTGAATACTGCCAGTATGGAGCAGCTTTCGAAGCTGCCGATTACAGAGCAGCAGGCAAAAGATATTCTGTATCACCGCGATTTTGTAGCCTTCTTTAGCAATATCTTTGAACTGCGTCAGATCAAATCCATTGATCAGGCAACCCTTAATGCGCTGAGACCGTTAGTTATGGTATCCCTTTATAGGGAAACCGATGACGTAACCCAAAGGCGTGAAGAGATCATGGATATGATGGATCGCTATGATTCCAATGAAGGTGCTTCTGAAGGTATGGCAGATATCTGGATGGATTATTTGATGACACCTCAAAATGTAAATAAAATGCACTTTGATGATTTCATCAGTCTACCAAACGTTTCAGCTGTAGATGCCGCTGCCATATTATATCGCAGGACTAGGGGAGATACTATTGCAGATATGAGAGACCTGCGCAATACCCAGGGTTTGTCTCACTACGGCTATACCAATCTGCGTAGTTTTGTTTATTATAATGAACCCCCTGTCAAAAACAGGTTGTTCGTAGATGCCCAACTGCAATACTATACCCGCTACCTGGAAGAAGGCGCTTCCGATATGATGAAAGAAGCAATTATCCGCAATACGGGCAATGGCTCTACCGGCGTGATTGCTCCACATAAAAGACCTTACAGCTATTGGGGTTACTTCGGTCTGGATGAAATCAATCCTGACATCCTCATGAAAACCAGGATGCGTTATGGCAATATGCTGAAAGCAGGCTGGATGTATTACAGCTCCAAAGCTGAATCCCCGACTACTTTTGCGACTTTGTTCAATGGTGCGGGAGTAGTCGATCTGGAAAAAGCAAGACAATTCTGGCGGGATTCCAAAGTTTATGCGGGATATGAAAATACAGACCTGAACTTGCTTGGCACCTCTTCATTGAAAGCCTATGTGGGAAACTACAGGGCAACATATGGCGAAGGTCTGGTTATGGAAAACACTGATTTTTACAGCGCCAGAAAGACAGGATATGGTTTTGGTAAAAGGATTATGGGTATCACGCCCGACCTTTCCAGAACTCAGGAATTTGCCCTGCGCGGTGCTGCTATGGAATACAAGAATCCATGGTTTGGTGCTTCTCTGTTTTTCTCGCATGATAAAAAAGACGCCATGGTCTATATGGAAAGGGACTCAATCCAGACAGGTTCAGGCACATATCAGTATCTGAATAGCACCCACCCGAGCCGGAATGCAAATGGCAATTATGACGTTTTAACATATGTCACACCCTCAATCAGATTTGATAATGACGAACTTGCAGAGGCAGAGACTTTCTTTAATACAGAACTCAAAAAAGGAGACCCATATAATATTCCATATATGAATCTAGCCCCCAGAACAGACATAATGGATGAAAAACTCTGGGGAACTCATTTGCAGGTTACGCCTGTCATCGGAACAAAACTTGGATTCACTACTTATACAGCTCTTTATGATAACGTTAACTTTATCGCTCCTACCGGCGATGAGTTAAAAAGCCTGATTATCCGCGATACATATGACTATACAAAATTTAAATATAACGATAGCGAAATCGGTGGTTTGTATGATACCCAGACCTCATCATACCAAAGGGATTTCAGACGCGTA
>DAHVPA010000136.1 GCA_027318525.1 Candidatus Cloacimonadota bacterium
TCAAGTTTGGACCCAATACCGAAGAGCATGATTTTAACTTCAAAAAGAATAATGCCGTCAAGTTTCTCAAACAGCATAACAAAGTTAAATTTACGGTCCGGTTCAGAGGTCGTCAGCTTGCCCATAAAGAGTTGGGTTATGATGTTTTGGAAAGGCTCAAATCCGAGCTGCAGTATATTGCAGACCCTGATGCAGATCCGGTAAGCGACCGTAACCTGCTTTCCATGATTATGACTCCGAAAAAGGATATCGACCGCATCCTGGAGAAACAAACCAAGGATAAAGAGACAACCACCCCTGTAAAGGAGAATCCGACTCCAGAAGAACAGCCGGAAGAAACGACTAAATAATATCAAGTATAAGTTTAAGATAGATATAGTAAATACATAAAGGAGAATAACATGCCGAAAGTCAAGACTAACCGTTCGGCGGCCAAGAGGTTTAAAGTGACAGGCACAGGTAAGATAGTCCGTCACCATGCCAAGGCAGCCCATATCAAAACCAAGAAAAGCCCCAAACTGAAAAGACATCTGCGCGATGGCGCAATCGTCCTCAGATGTGATGAGGGACGCGTCAAGAGAATGCTGGGACTGTAAAGGAGAGAGATTATGCCAAGAGCAACAAATAACGTAGCGGCAAAACAGCGCCATAAAAAATATCTGAAGGCGGCAAAAGGCTATTTTGGAGCCAGAAGCACGACCTACAAGATTGCCCGTCAAACTGTAGAAAAGGGTTTAACCTATGCTTTTAGAGACAGGAAAGCCAAAAAGAGAGATTATAGAAGACTGTGGATAGTCCGTATCAATGCAGCCTGCAGGCTGAACGACATCAGCTACAGCAAATTCATCAATGGCTTGCACAAATCCAATATCGAAATCAACAGAAAAGTATTGGCTCATCTTGCCTGGCACGATGCAACCGCTTTTTCCAAATTGGTGGAGCTTGTAAAATCGAACTAAGAGGTTAAATAAGTGCAGCTTCAATTAGAAGAACTCATTGTAAAGGCAAAACAGGAAATCGGGCAATGCTCAAACCTGAGTGAACTTGCCAATCTCAAAGCACAGTATGTCGGTAAAAAGAGTGAATTGAACAATCTCTTCGGCAAACTGAAAGATATCCCGGCAGAGGAACGTCCTGCATTTGGACAAGCTGTTAATAGAGCCCGCAACAAATTGGAAGAGCTGATTGATGGTAGAGAGACAGAACTGCGTAACAGCATCTGGAACCAAACCAAGCAGGGTTTGGATTTGACCATGCCGGGCACAGCTTATCCGAGAGGCGGGTTGCATCCCTTGACCAAGGTTATGCGTGAGATTGAAGACGTATTCATCGGGATGGGATTTGCCATCGCCGAAGGTTTTGACATAGAAGATGAGTTTCATAATTTTGATGCACTTAATACACCCAAAGACCATCCTTCCAGAAATCTGGCTGATACTTTTTATTTAAAAGATGGTAACCTGTTAAGGACACAAACGTCCACCGTCCAGGTCAGAACCATGGAAAAATATCCTCCCCCGATTCGAATCATATCTCCGGGAAGATGTTATAGAAATGACAAACCTGACGCATCCCATTCGCCTGTGTTTCATCAGGTAGAAGGTTTGGTAGTTGATGAGGGTGTCACTATGGCTGACATGAAAGATACGCTGCACCGATTTGCCAAGAGCATCTTCGGAAACGATGTCCAGGTCAGACTAAGACCCCATTTCTTCCCTTTTACAGAACCCTCTGTGGAAATGGATATGAGCTGCTCCGTTTGTGGCGGGAAAGGCTGTCGTGTCTGCAAGCAATCAGGCTGGCTTGAGCTATGTGGAGCAGGAATGGTTGACCCCAATGTATTCGATATTCTAAAGATTGACTCAGAACGCTATACGGGCTATGCTTTTGGATTTGGCATAGACCGGATTACAATGATGAAGTATAATATCCCTGATTTAAGGATATTGTATGATAACGACTTGCGTGTTTTGCGTCAATTCAGTTAAGGAAGCAGATAAATGCAGATATCATTGGAATGGCTAAAGACATACATCAAGCTTGAATGCAGTCTTGAAGAGTTGGTCAGAATGCTAACCTTTTCGGGGATAGAAGTCGAAAATCACTATTCCTACGGTGATATTCCCAATGGGGTGGTGACAGCCAAGGTTATAGAAAGTCAACCTATTGAAGGAAGCGACCATTTACAAGTTTGTTCTGTTGAAACCGGAGAGCAAAAATTGCAAATCGTCTGCGGAGCTCCGAATTGCCGAAGTGGCATTATTGCAGCTCTGGCTCTTCCAGAAACAAATCTGAAAGACATCCAAATCAAGAAAACCAAAATCAGAGGTGTGGAATCACATGGAATGCTGTGTTCTGAAAAAGAACTGAGCCTTTCGGAAGACCACAGTGGAATAATTGAACTGCCTGCTGATACGCCAATTGGTAAGAGCCTGTGTGAAATCTGGAATCTTCCTGATGAAATATTTGAACTGGAAATCACGCCCAATCGTCCCGACTTACTTGGTTACATGGGTATAGCTACAGATTTGGCAGCAAGCTCCGGTAGCAAACTTACATTCCCAGAAGTGAATTCTGCCAATACCGAAACAGATGCCAATACCAAGATTGATGACCATTTAAGTTTGGAAGTAAAAGAACCAACATCCTGTATCCGCTACGTTGCCAGACTGATAAGAAATGTAAGAATCGGCGAATCCCCCGAATGGCTCAAGCAAAGACTGATTAGATCAGGTTTGAGACCAATCAATAATGTCGTCGATATTACAAACTACGTAATGCTGGAAACTGGTCATCCGCTTCATGCTTTTGACTATAACAAACTGCCTAAAAGAAATGGTAAGGCAGAAATTATCGTCCGGAATGCAGAATTGAACGAACAATTCTGTGCTTTGGATGGAAATGAGTATTCCCTTTCACCAAGCAATTTGGTTATTGCAGACAGTGAAAAAGCCATTGCTTTGGCAGGAGTAATCGGAGGAACCAATTCCCACATAACTGACAATACTGTGGATGTAGTTTTAGAAGCAGCTTGCTTTGATCATACATCAATCCGTAAGACCTCTTATCAGCATAAGATTTCCACAGATTCTGCCTATAGGTTTGAAAGACAATTGGCACCTGAAACCTGTGAAGAAGCAAGTCTCAGGGCAGCGTCCTTGATAGTTACACTAGCTGCTGGAACCTTATCGCAAGGCAAGCTGGATGTGTGGAACAATAAAGCCAAACCGTTAATAATCCCGATTCGACCCTCCCGCTTCGAGCAGGTAATAGGCATATCTCTGACTAAAGAACAGATTCAGAACTGTCTGAACAGATTGGGTTTAATCTATCTGGGTGAAGGTTGTTATAAGAAATACTATCCAAATTCCGTAGATGCTATTCCCAGGCTTGTAACAAATGCGGATGGCGTTTTGTTTTTTGAATCGCAAAAAAACCGCAATGATGATACAGTCAACATCGACAAAGTCGAAGAAGCTCTATATTTTGAGATCCCACCCAAACGAGTGGATTTGACCAGAGAGATTGATTTGATTGAAGAGATCAGCCGTATCCATGGCTTGGATAAAATCAATTCTCGACAAGTTGTTCCCAACATTATGGATCAACATGCTTTCTTGTTGAAAAGGAAGCTGGCAGATTATTTTTGTCTGCGAGGTTTTAATGAAGTTGTGAATCTGAGCTTTGGAGATCCTGACCATTTTTCTCTGCTTTATGGTGACAATTCTGACGAAAGCCGAAAACAGATTGAGTTGTTAAACCCACAAAACAGAAATCTTTCAGTCATGCGAACAAATCTTGCTGCGCAATTGCTGCAAACAGCCAGTTACAACATTAACAGAAGCACAAAGCAGATGCGAATCTTTGAAATGAACAGAGTATTCCAGGAAAATCACTCACTGCCAAAAATTGAAAACTGCCATCTGACTCTCTTAGCCATCGGTGATAACCAGAATAAACACTGGAAAACATCTTCCTTGGCAACAGATTTTTATGATTTGAAGGGACTAGTAACTGATTTATTGGAAACCACGGGATTAGTTGACTATAGGATTGTAGATTATAGTAACCTATATTACACAGAGGAAGCACAAAGTATTTTGTGTGAGGACAAGCAGATTGCTGCATTTGGAAAGCTCAAACCTTCTGTAGCTATAAATTTTGGGATTGATAGCCTAGAACTAAAATCTGATGTATGGTTAGCAGATATTGATGTCGAGTCTTTGATAGACTTAACCAGAGATAAAACCAAGCAGTATAAACAGGTTCCAAAGTTTCCTTCTTCAGAACGCGATATATCTTTTCTTATTGCAGATAATATCAGTTTTAATTCTATTCAGTCAGAGATCAAGGATGCTGTAGGTAATTCCCTGTATGGATTGGCATTGATTGATGAATTTAGAGGTAAGCAAGTCCCTGGCGGGATGCGAAGTTTAACTTTTAGAATAGTATTCAATCATCCTGAAAAAACATTGACAGATGATGAGGTTGATTTAATAGTTGAATTAGTGAAAAATAAGTTGAAATCTCTATGGGATGTTCAACTGAGGTGATATAATATGGATAATCAGGCATTACAATTGCATGATAAAGTGCAGAAACTTATCGAGCAATATACAAAAGATAAGGCACGTTTAAATGAGTTGGAAAAAGCACTCCAGGACAAGTCTAAGGATACAGGTGTTTATCAATCTCAGATAACACAGCTCCAGAATGAACTGGTCAACGTTAAAAACGATAATTCAAAGCTTGTTAACGAACTTAATGAGTTAAAAAAGAAGAACGTGGAGCTTGAAAAGACCATTGCTTCAATAGATGATTTTGCAACCGATTTGAATACCAAACTGGACAATCTGATACCCAAAATTGAAAACCTTTAGTCGGATTTTATGAATTCAGTAGAAGTAGAAATCTACGGCAGAAAATACAAGCTCAAGGGTGAAGATACCCAGAAGCTAAGATTAATTGCAGATAAGCTCAACACTCAATTGGTGGAGTTAGGTGAACAATACGAACTTTTAGAGTTTAGTAAGTTACTACTCCTCTGCAGTCTGCAATTACAAGAAAGACTACTGGATTTAAGCAAAACCAATCAAGATTTAAAAGATGAACTGGAGCGTATGAATCAGATGATTTCTGCATTTATACGTGATACTAACGAAAAGTAAGTGCCTGCGATACTCGTGATTTAATTTGTAGTAGAGTCACCAACGTCAAGGGAATCAAGCCATTGGCGGCGCGCATGCCGTCTTAGTTACGGACACGCAAAGTCAACAAGGTAGATACCCACCTTGAAATAGACTCTTGACGCTCAAATTAGCACGGTATTCGCGGGCTATATAAATTGTAAGTCTGACGATTTGCAGCATTAAGTG
>DAHVPA010000137.1 GCA_027318525.1 Candidatus Cloacimonadota bacterium
ATGTGCAAACACAACCTTATCAACATCCTGATCAATTTAAAGGCAAAAGCCAGGGAAGTCGATAAGGTTGTGTTTGCACATCCAACCTTGTCAGAAGCAACAATGGAAGCCATTGAAGACCTGCACGGTCTTTCAATCCATAAAATGTAATCAAGGAGGTATATCATGCAGATTACAATTACAGCCAGACACTTTGAACTAACCAAAGCCATTAGGGACCACGTCGAAACAGCTTGTCTCAAATTGAAAAAGTACTTCGACCAAATCATCACAATTCATATCACTTTGGCTTGGGAAAACAACAGGAACATCTGCGAAATGTCGCTGCATGCCTCAAAGTTCGGACTCCAAAGTCAATCTGAAGAAGTAGATATGTATCTATCCATCGATAATACGATAGATAAGATGGAAACCCAAATTAAGAAATTGAAAGACAGGGTGACCGACCATCAGAAGTTATCCATCAAGGATTTGGATGACTTCTCCCGGGCATCCCTTTATCAGATTAACAACAGTGATGAATCAAAGAAGCTGATAAAAACCAAACGTGTAGTTCCGGAAACCATGTCCATACAGGAAGCTATTGAGCGTCTGTCCACTCACGAAGACGGCTATTTTATCTTTAAGAATGTGGAAACTGATGGAATAAATGTATTGGTCAGAAAAGACGAAACTCATTTTAAGCTGTTTGAACCTTAATGAGGAGGGGGCAATCCCCTCCTTTAGTTTTTTATACGAGGATTCGCCATGAAAGAAATCACTGTTAAAAGCTTTTTCGAATCAAAGAAAAAGGATTTTGCCCTGAGCCTGATTACTGACCCCGTCACACTTGATAATAAGATTACGTCTCCTCACTTGAACAGACCCGGATTAGCCTTATCAGGATATTTGGAAAACTTTCCCGCTGAAAGAGTGCAGATTTTTGGCGAAACAGAAATAAGGTATTTGCAAACTATAGATGAGGAGATTTTTTATCAACGGCTTAAAGATGTCCTCACTCACAACATTCCCTGTATAATAGTCTCAAAAGGTCTTACACTGCCTCCCCTGGTCGAACATATGGCAAACGAGATGCATGTGGCAATTCTGACCAGCAGACTATCCACCATACATCTTGTGCAATACCTGACAAAATACCTGCAGGAAGTGTTTGCCTTAGAGAAAACCATCCATGCTACTTTGGTTGACGTCTTTGGTTTGGGAGTATTGCTGACAGGAAAAAGCGGCATAGGAAAAAGTGAATGCGCTTTGGACCTGATTCACCGGGGACATAGTCTGATCGGGGACGACATGGTCAACATCCGTTTCATCAATGACCGCCTGGTTGGCAAACCAGGAAGAGAATTTGGCTATTTCATGGAAATCAGAGGTGTTGGTTTAATTAACGTTGAAAAAATGTTTGGTATAGAAAGAGTCAGGCACCAAAAGGAAATTGATCTTCAAATTGAGCTGATGCCCTGGCAGGAAAACATGGATTATGAGCGCATAGGGTTAAGCGAAAACTATGTGGAACATTTGGGTGTGAGGGTCCCTGTAATCTATCTTCCAGTTTCCCCGGGAAAAAATGTTTCCACCATTGTGGAAGTTGCAGCCATGAACCTAATCTTGAAGAACGAGGGTTATGATGCAGCAGAAGATTGGAATAAAAAAGTCCACGATGAGATTAAACGTAAGACAAAACTGAAAAACATTGAATCCGCGGCAGAAGATGATGACCAGCCAAGAAATAACAGTTGATAACAAGCTGGGTCTTCATGCCAGACCGTCTGCTCTTTTGGTAAAAGCTGCAACTAAGTATCGTTCGGAGTTTTATATTGAGAAGGATGGTATGAGAGTCAATGGCAAAAGTATCATGGGTGTCATGATGCTTGCAGCTGAATACCAATCCAAACTGGTGCTGATAGCGGATGGAGTTGATGAGCAACACCTGCTTCAGGAAATCACCACTATGTTTGCTGAACGTTTTGGCGAGGAATAATGCCTGTTTACATTGGCACACCAATTTCCGGTACAATTTTCATCGGTAAAGTTAAGTTACTCAAACAAAACAAGCTTCCGGATTTTCCCAAATTCATCGATAAAAAGCAAGTCGATGATGAGCTGAATAAATTAAAGACTGCTGTCGGTCGAATCGAGCAAAGCATCCAAACAGCGCTTCCTGATGTCGGATTAACGCAGTTGGATAAGGACATCCTAAATACACACCTGATGATTCTTACCGATATAGAAATCACACAAATACTGGAAACCACCATCTCCGAACAGCTAATGTCTGCACCCCAAGCCGTGATGACAACATTCACCAAGATTATTCATAACTTTGAACAGATGGAAAACCAATATTTCGCACAAAGAGCTGATGATTACAAGGACGTAGCTCAGCGCCTTGTTACTACATTGGTCGGAACACAGGATATGAATCAGCTATCCTTTTCTGAGGATGAGATTATCTTTCTAAAGGATGTTACTCCAAGCCTTGTTACAAAGCTGCACAAATCCGGTGCAAAAGCATATTGTGCTCAACACGGCAGCTATACATCGCACAGTTCAATTCTGAGCAGGGCTTTTGGTATGACGGCGCTGGTTGCTAAAGATGATGTCTGTAACAAAGTTCACGAAAACGACACGGCTATTCTCGATGCTGAAAACAGTTATATTGTTATAAATCCTGACCTGGAGCAAGAAAAGAGTTATAAAAACAGATTACAGCAGCGACAAAAGCAACAGCAGGAATTGCAAATCGGCCTGGAATTACCGGCTTTCACAAAAAATGGTGTCTTGATCAGTATCAAAGCTAATATAGAATACCCCAGCGAGCTGACTCAAGTCCTTGATAATCACTGTGACGGTATTGGCTTGTTCAGAACTGAACTTCTCTATTTGAACCGGACTGATGTTCCCGATGAAAATGAACAATACGCTGCATATTCGGAGCTTCTGCAAAAGCTGAACGGCTTGCCGGTGATAATCCGCACCTTTGATTTGGGCGGCGACAAACTGACTTTTTTACAGAAGTATGACAAGGAAGATAATCCATATCTGGGAAATAGGGGAATCCGCTTTTCACTTCAGGAAAAAGCACTGTTCAAGATTCAGCTGCGTGCAATCCTAAGAGCTTCGGCGCATGGGAAAGCAGCAATAATGTTTCCTATGATCATCTGTGCGGATGATTTTGTAGCAGCCCGGAAGATAGTGCAGGAGTGTATGGAGGAATTGGACAAGGAGAGCAGCCCATATTGTAAAGATATCCAGATCGGAGCTATGATTGAAACCCCTTCTGCCGCATTATGCGCAGAACAATTAGCCAAGGTATGCGATTTCTTCAGTCTGGGGACTAATGACTTGGTGCAATACACCCTGGCTGTTGACCGCAACAACGATTTAGTAGCACCCTATTATTTGCAGCACCATCCGGCTGTGATCAAACTCATTTCCAACACTATCAAAGCAGCCCACAAAGCAGGCATACCGGTTTCTGTCTGTGGAGAAATGGCTGCTGAGCCAGCATATGTGCCACTGCTGATTGGACTTGGCATCACAGATTTTAGCATCAATCCCCATAAAGTTCCAGAGCTTAAAGCAATTGTTAGAAATTGCGATGATGAGCTTTACCACAAAATTCAGAATTTTGATTTCAACACCGATATTGCTACCCTCGAAAACCTGATCTTCAACACTCTCAAACCTTATTATTCTATAGTATCATAAGCATTCAAAGGAGGCAGGGCATGGAGCTCCGCTTTGATTATCAGAATCTGCTATATTCAAACCAAATCCGTTGTGGGATTACTTCCGATATTATCACCGATATGCGGGAAAAGTGTCTGGAAGCTCATCATGATATAGTTTCCGACCGCCACAAAAACATCCTCGGTTTTTATGATTTGCCCCTGCAGGACGTAACTCCCATCCTGGATTACCTGGATACTATCAAAGACAGGTTTGACACCATGGTTGTCCTCGGAATAGGCGGTTCCGCTTTGGGAAACCGGGCAGTCTATTCAGCTCTGAAAGCCGAACTGGAGCTGAAAAAGAAGATTCTTGTCTGTGATAACGTTGACCCCATCCTGCTCTACGAGATCTTGGAACAAATAGATTGGGACAGAACTGTTTTCAACCTCATCTCCAAAAGCGGCACGACCAGCGAAACCATGGCAGCTTACATGATTATTGCCGAGATATTGAGAAAGAAATTCCCCACAGATTATAAACAGCGCATGATCATTACAACTGACAAGAATAAGGGATTCCTGCGTGATATAATCAATCGAGAAGGTTACCCTTCCTTTGTAGTTCCAGATAATGTGGGCGGTCGCTTTTCCGTCCTGACGGATGTAGGTCTTGTCTCATCAGCTTTTGCCGGGGTAAATATCAAAGCCCTGCTTTCCGGAGCCCAGGCTATGAAACTTCGCTGTGAAAAAGATGACCTGATACAGAATCCTGCATATCTGAACGGATTGCTGCACTATTTATACATGCGCCAAGGCAAGAATATCTCTGTCATGATGCCATATACCAATCCGCTCTATGACTGCGCAGACTGGTATCGTCAGCTCTGGGCGGAAAGCCTTGGGAAAAGATATAACCGGCAGGGCAAGGAAGTCTTTGTAGGACAGACTCCTGTCAAGGCTCTGGGCACAACTGACCAGCATTCACAGGTCCAGCTCTACACAGAGGGACCCAACGACAAGGTCTTTACCTTCATCACCGTCGAGAAATTCAACCACGACTACATCATTCCCAATATCCATCCCGACCGTGAGGAAGTAAATTTCCTGGCGGACAAACCTCTGAGCCGCCTGCTCAATACTGAGCGTCTGGCTACTGAAATTGCGCTGACTAGAGCCGGCAGACCCAATTGCAACATCGTTTTCCCGGAGTTAAACGAATTTACACTGGGACAGTTCTTTATGCTCTATGAAGTGCAGACCGTATTTACAGGTAAACTGCTTAATATTGACCCATTGGACCAGCCCGGAGTGGAAGCAGGCAAGATAGCCACCTATGCCATGATGGGTAAAGCAGGATTTGAAAAGGAACTGGAATCTATCGACGCTTATCTGCAGCAAAGAAATCTATTGACAAAAAAACCCCTCGCAGATTGAAAGACTAAACGTTGTAAGCTCAATCCTGCAAAGCTCTGAACAGCTTTTCAACGCTTATAGAGTGTTAAATCTGTGGAGGATTAGTCCTAATTGGTAAGGCAGCGGTCTTGAAAACCGCCGGGTTCTGCCCATGGGGGTTCGAATCCCTCATCCTCCGCCAGAATATAGAGTGATCCCTTTTATGGGGAGAGGTGACCGAGCTGGCTGAAGGTGCACGCCTGCTAAGCGTGTGTGGGTCAAAAGCCCACCGAGGGTTCGAATCC
>DAHVPA010000138.1 GCA_027318525.1 Candidatus Cloacimonadota bacterium
ATACCTTCAGTTTTGGAATAGGTGGAATCAGATGCAGATTGAAGTTGTTTTATTTGTATGAGCTTATCAAGATTAGCCCTAGCATAATCTTCACCAATAGCAATAAGAGTCGATACTTTTCTGAAATCAGTTGCCGAAAATCCACTAAGGTCAGGTTCAAGATTCAAATCGCAAAAAGCAATTTGTTCTGCCAATTTATCCGTGATGCTCAGATTAATGGTCTGATCAAGAACCGAAACGAGATTATCCAGCTTTGCTGCAGGCTGTAGGGTGGAATTGACTTTGAAGCCTATAACATAATCTGCTCCCATCTCTTTAACTTGTTTTCCCGGTAAGTTTTGCGACAAACCACCATCAATATATAATGTGCTATCCAGGGGGAAAGGTTGCAGTATGCTAGGGATTGACATAGATGCTCTGATACTCTGCAGAAGTGAACCTGATTCAAAAACTCTGATTTCTCCCGTTACCAGGTCAGTAGCAACTGCAGAGAATGGTATGGGTAATTCATTGAAATCGTTAATACTGGACGAAGATGCGAAGATTCTGAAGAGTTCAAGGTTGATGTTATTACCAATAACCAAAGCCTGTGGAAGTTTTGGATTCCATTTATCATCAAGTCTGAAGAATGCATTACCATAAGGCGACCAGCGTTTTTGACCAATATATAGTTCATCCCTATTCCATTTATCATCAAAAACATCAGACCAGTCAGTATTAACAAAGACACTTTCGATCTCGGCAGCATTATACCCCATGGCATACATACCACCCACAAGTGCGCCAATACTTGTGCCAGCTATATATTGAGGCTTGAGACCAATCTCCTCCATCACCTTGAGCATCCCAATATGAGCAAAGCCCCTGGCACCTCCTCCACTAAAAGCATAGCCGATGCGAGCGCTTTGGAGCGCTGAGGATAGCACTATCAGGATGACAGGAATCAGGAGATGACGCTTCATCTAATATGTGTTGGAGTCGGATGAGGCTGTGGAATCCTGTCCTGAATTTTGGTCAAGCTTACTAGATTTGATTAACCTGAATTCCAGTCTGCCAAAAACAGTATTAGTAGTAATGCTTGAAATAGGATTGGCTGGGTTTTTTCCTACGACATATCTGTCCTCACCGAATCCTGCATATGAGCGATCAGGCAAAATTGTTGAGCCGAAGACTGTGGTCGATGTAATTTCGAGGTTAAGAGAATCAGGAACAAGCACGATTGCGTTCCCAAAAACTACCGATATTTCCTTTGGCAGCTTTGATTGTTCTAAATATCCTGTCAAATCAATGGTGCCGCTGGAAAAGATGATATTACATTCTTCGGAAAAATGGATGTTTTTCAGGGTATTATTATTATGCGTTTTTGCTTTACCTGTGCTTCCCACTATCAGTTTTAAACCAAACAGGATAATGATAATTCCAAAGAATATCCTGACAAATGGTATATTGATATGAAATGCATATTTGAGCACTATCGAAAACCCAGTCAGAGAAATCAGAATGCCCCAAAACAAACCGCCAAAATATAATCCGTTCATTTTCATATCCTCCTCCCTATTATGTTTTTATATTTATAACTATATTTTGATTTCCCAGTATTTCCTTAAAGTATATATAGGAATGTTTATCTCCTGATCTATTACAAAACCAGTACCGGTAACTATACCAAGTTTACTTAAATCATAACTGGATTTTTTTACAACTTTCAGAAACTCATGTTCATTAGATGGATTTATTGTTACTATGATTCTGCCATGTGCTTCGCCAAACCAGGAAACATCTTTTCTACCCTTGGGCTGATGCTCGACTACAATTCCGATATTACTGCCGTCGGGTCTAAAACAACACTCAGCCAGGCAAACTAATAGTCCTCCATCAGAGCAATCGTGTGCACTGTTTAACAGTCCTTTTTCTACAAGCTCAAGAATTAGGCTTTGCAATACCTTTTCTTTCTCTAAATCAACTTTTGGCGGCATCCCGGAAACCTTTTGATGAATGATTTTCAAATATTCCGAACCACCAATCTCTTTACATTCTGAACCAATTAGATATATCAAATCACCTTCATTCTGAAAATACTGCGTCACAGCTTTTGAATAATCATTTAGCAGACCCAGCATACCAATAACGGGAGTTGGATAGATCGCACCTGAGGGGTTTTCATTATAGAAAGAGACATTCCCTCCGGTTACAGGTGTATTAAATGCCAGGCAAGCATCCGACATCCCTCGGATAGACTCAGCAAAGGTCCAATATACTTCTGGTTTGTAAGGATTGCCAAAATTGAGGCAGTTGGTTATGGCCAAGGGCTTTGCTCCCGAACATACAACATTACGAGCTGCCTCTGCGACAGCTGCCTTGGCACCTTCATAAGGGTCCAGCCAGCAATATCTGCTGTTACAGTCAGTGGACATAGCCAGTGCTTTTTTTGTATCTTTTACACGGACAACTGCTGCATCAGAGCCGGGTTCGATTATTGTATCAACCTGAACCATGTGGTCATATTGTCTGTAAACGTCCTTTTTGCTGCAAATGTTGGGTGCGCTGAGCAGTCTGCATAGGATGTTCTGATAATCCATAATCTCTGGCAGGTCAGACAAATCGAGACAACGAGTATCTAATAGATAAGTGGGTTCGCATGTTTCTCTAATATAGACAGGGGCTTTCCCACCCAAAACCAATGATTCAGAGGGTATTGATGCTACAATGTTTCCGTTTTCCTTTACAGTAAGCAGACCATCTGCCGTGACAGACCCGATGATGACTGCTTCCAGATCCCATTTGTGAAAAATGGCACGCAGTGCATCGAATTTTTTTGGTTCAGCAATTATCAGCATTCTTTCCTGTGATTCCGAAAGCATTATTTCATAGGGTGTCATGCCTGTTTCGCGTTGGGGTACCCTTGCAACATCAATTTCTATACCAACTCCTGTCTTCCCGGACATCTCGCTGCATGAGCAGGTCAATCCGGCTGCACCCATATCCTGAATTGCTACCACCAAACCGCCCTGTATTACTTCCAGGGTTGCTTCCAATAGCAGTTTTTCCATAAAAGGATCGCCCACCTGAACAGCTGTGCGCTTATCCTCTGACTCTTCACTCAGTTCGACAGAAGCAAAAGTAGCTCCGTGGATTCCGTCCCTACCGGTTTTTGCTCCGACATAAACAACATGGTTGCCAATGCCTTGAGCACCTGATTTGGCAAGATGTTCATGCCTGAGAATGCCTACCGCCATTGCATTGACCAAAGGATTACCTTCGTAACTGTCTTCAAAGTATGTTTCTCCTCCTACGGTAGGGACTCCAAAGCAATTTCCATAATCAGCAATGCCGTCCACTACACCTTTGAACAGGTGTTTTACTTTGGGATTCCCGGGATTGCCAAATCGTAAAGAATCCAGCACTGCCACAGGTCTGGCTCCCATGGTAAAGATATCGCGTAGGATTCCACCTACGCCAGTGGCTGCCCCATGATAAGGTTCCAATGCTGAAGGATGGTTGTGGCTTTCTATTTTAAAAGACACCGCCAGCCCATCTCCAATATCAACCACTCCGGCATTTTCTTCTCCAGCTTTGGCTAACATGCAGTTTCCCTCTCTCGGTAATGTTTTGAGCAGCCGGATGGAGTTTTTATAACTGGCGTGTTCAGACCACATGACGCTGAAGATACCCAATTCCACCCAGGTCGGTTCTCGTTTTAAGATTTCTTTTATCTGCGTATATTCTTCTGTATTGATGCCGTGCGCCTGCAGGAGTTGATCATTAATTTCAATATTGTTCACTATTTATCCTTTTGTTCATAATTTACCGGTTTGAGCATGACAATCAGTTTTTGGAGGGCTTGTTCAATCTGCTCGTATATGCTTCTGTAGTAATCAATTCCTTTGTTGATAGGGTCGTCGATATCACCTTTATCGCCAATATACTCATTTAGAGTAAAGACTTTATTGGAATAATCCGGATAATTCATATTTATGATATCTCTCTGCCTGGCTTCCATTGTCAAAATCAACCAGCTCCCACCCAGGATTTCCGGATTAATTTTACGGGAACGGTGCATTTCAGCATTGATTCCCTGCTCTTTAAGCAGTTGTTGCGAGTTGAATGAAATATGTGCTCCCGATTCCAGCAAACCTGCCGATTTAGCCAGATATGGCAGCTTGTGAATTGCAGCATAATGATTAAAGAGATATTCAGCTATTGGACTGCGGCAGATATTTCCGGTGCAGACAAAAAGAACTGTTGGTTCTGTGAAGCTCTGTTTGATTTCATAGAAAGGAATGGCACTTTCTCTCAGGCACTTGAGATATGGTTTTATGGGTTTGCCTTCAGCATCAGTATCGGCATACTCGATTATAGTAGATGGTTCTGTCAGTTCTGTTTCATTAGGAATAAAGCCAAGGTCAAACCAACTTTCATATCTTTTTGTAATGTCTTTGAGGTTTTCAGCAGGAGGAATTCCGCTAACGTTTATACTCGTACTGATCAGGGGTTCTCCCAGATAATCAATGATTTGTCTCAACATATAATCACCCGGCACCCGGAAATCCACTTTTCCATTTACTGATATGGTATCAAATCGTTTATTCTTTACAGGCATCACGATGGTCAGATTGCCAGGCCAGTAGTGATGCAAAATATGAAGCAGAGACTGCGGAACTTCTATTCCCTGTTCAAACAGCCAGGTAATATCAGAAATCAAGGCTATGTAACCTGACTTATCTGTTCTTTGCTTGAGTCCTGAGATCCTCTGAATAGCTTTGTCACTGGTCAGGCGGCAGCCGATGCCAAACATGTTTCCTGTGTAGTGCAAAACTGTGTTATCTGGCATCCAGTTCTTCTCTATTATAGTCTTGAGTTCTTTGGGGCGTGGATTCTTGAACAGTTTCATTTGGTACTCCGCTTTCTATTCCAGATAATTGAGAGGATTGACAGCTCTTCCATCTTTTCTCAGCTCAAAGTGGAGCAAAGGCTGGATGGCAGAACCAGTCTTTCCTGAACGTGCTATGACCTGACCCTGGCTGACGGTTGCACCCCGTGAAACCAAAAGTTCACTATTGTAAGCATAGACAGAGAAAAAGCCGTTTTTATGATCAATGATGATAAGCTTGCCCTGTCCGCCATAACGGTCGGAAAAGACCACTTCCCCATCATCCACTGCTTTGACAGATGTCCCTTCTGCCACAGCAATATCTATGCCGTTATTGATAACGCTGGTGTTGTTGCCGCGGGATTCTTCACCAAAATCTCTTAGAATTCGTCCCCGCACAGGCCAGGGAATACGTTTCCCGCTAAACTGATAAGTGTTCTGACGGCGTGGATTATCTGCCGTAAGCCTGGCAATCAGGGATTCCAGTTCTGCAG
>DAHVPA010000139.1 GCA_027318525.1 Candidatus Cloacimonadota bacterium
TCTGTTCCGCCAGTTGTGTTTCCAGAGTCGCTTTATCTTTCATCAGGTTGCGGAGTTGTTCTTCCAGCTCCTGCTTTTTGTTATCCAGTGTTGAGTTCAGAGCATGCACTGATTCTATCTGAGCCTTGAGATTATTGGCTTGTTCACCCAGTTGGGCTTGCAGCGAAGCTTTCTCCTGCAGCAGGACTGTGTTGGCTTCGGAAAGCCGGCTATTTTCCCCGGACAGGGTTTCCGCTCTGGCTGCTAGTTCATTTTTCTGGTTTTGGCTTGCTTTCAGTTCTGCGGCGAGAATTGCCCTGTTTTGTTTGCTCCAGAGCAGGACGATAAATCCGACTATGACTGCGGTGCCCAGGATGATGGGAATGAGTAGGGATGCTGAAATCATGATACGCTCCACTTTCTGATGAATGTTATTATTATTAAACTCCGTTTCCTGTCAATTAGCTGTTTTACTCAGGATTAACTTGACGCCAATAGCCATATCGGATAAAGGTTCTTCAAAATGCTTGGAGTTTATGTATGTTTAATCCAAAAGACGTATGGGACATCGCACCCTGCGGGACTAATTGCGGAGAGTGCCCCGCCTACAAATGCAAGGACAATCCCGAACTGCTGGAACAGGTCGTCGCCAAAGGCTTAAAACGTGAGTCCTTACCCTGCCCGGGCTGCCGCGAGCACAAAGGTAAATGCGCCTTCACCGATGGCGATTGCGAGACTTATGCCTGCATCGAAAAACACAACGTGACGTTCTGTTTCGAGTGTGCTGAATTTCCCTGCCGCTATCTCTATCCCTGTGCCGACCGCGCCAACATCCTGCCCCATAATATGAAACTCGTCAATCTCTGCCATATCAAGACCTATGGTGCAGATGCTTTCCGCAAAAAGTTCCTCGAAATCAAAGCCCGTTACTATATGGGAAAAATGCTTATCGGAAAAGGACCCCAACTGCCATCCTACTGAATGATTTAGCCTAAGCACCCGAATAATTTATTATTTCTGCCTGAGTAATCGATCTCAGTCACCGGAGTAATACTACCCGGATACCCTTCAATACAGCTTTTCAGACCATTTCGTCTGCTTTCACCATCATCCCCTTTTGCCTTCCCCCACCTCAATACCCAAAGTATATCAAAAGCATATCAAAAGGAAATCAAATGTATATCAAATGTATTTTAGAATACATTTAAAATACTTTAGAAATACTTTTGTATCAGATTTGATATAGATTAGCTAAAGGGGAAAGGGTAAGCAGGAGCAAAGGAAAAAAAGATAACAGGGAAAGAGCAAAAAGGATGTGATGAAGCAGGCTGGAAAGGGTATTCCGAATCAGGATTTGGGTTGGATGGAGTGGACAATCTCCAGATTGGGAGTATAGGCAATGGCGAGGTTTTTGCCGGTCTTCTTGCCTGCATAGAGAGCAAGGTCAGCCTGTTTGATGATATCATCCAGGTGACTATCCTTTTGAAAGGAGCTGAATCCGATGGTTACAGTGACGGCAAAACGGACGTTTCCCTTGTGCACGAAATGGTTCATAATATACAAACGCACCCTTTCCATCAGAATCATTGCGCCATGCCTGGGAGTTTCCGGCAGGATAAACAGAAATTCCTCACCCCCCCAACGTCCGACAATATCAATACCGCGGATGCTGTGCTTAAAGATTTCCGCTACGTCCTTGAGCACAATGTCACCAATGTCGTGACCGTAATTGTCATTAATCTTTTTAAAGTCGTCAATATCAGCCAGGCAGATGGAAAACTCGGTGCCTGTGCGTGCTGTTCTATCCGCCTCGTGCTGCAGATTTTCTTCCAGGGCACGGCGATTGGGCAATCCGGTCAAAGGGTCTGTCCGCACCAGCTCTTCGAGTTTTTCAAACGCGGTTCGGAGCTCCGAATTCTTTTCCTGAATGGCGCGCTGCGCTTCAATCAGAGAATCGCTCACCACATCAAGATTGAGATTGAGGTCACGGATGCCGGAGCTGTCCTGCAAAAGGTTTTCCACATCCTGAAAAGTTGCCAGCAGATAAGGTTGGGGATTTTCGCCAAAATGCAGAGCAGAGAGGCTGAGATTGCTCCAGAAGGTGCTGCCGTCCTTGTGTTGATAGCGCACAAGCTTTTGAAAGGAAACGAGCTTGAGGTTGCGTAAATCCGAGCAGAGCTGTGAAAGCTGATTGATAATTTCACCCTGCAAAGTATCCTGCAAAGAGATAGATTTAGCTTCGTCCTGATTGTAGCCAAACAACTTGCTCCATGCCGGATTGACAAGCTCAAACCGCTCAGAGGGATTGACCAAAGCGCATCCCAACGGAGATTGGAAAAAGATTTCCCGGAAGATTCCGGAAGCTATGGAATCGGACATCTGAACTCCTTTGCAGTATTGAGACTAATACAATTTCCGGTTGCCGGGAAAGTCAAGCAAATTTTTGCAGCTATATGAAAAAGGGCTGCCTCGCAAGGAGACAGCCACAATCAGTAGTATTACCGGTTAAACTCTTTAGGAAACGGCGATGGAGACCATCTTGCCGGGTATCACAATCACCTTGTGAATGGTCTTGCCTTCGAGGGTTTTCTTCACGTTTTCAACATCCATGGCAAGCTCTTTAAGCTTATCTTCAGGTGTGTCGGGTGCTACATCCATCTTACCGCGCACTTTGCCGTTTATCTGAATCACATAAGATATGCTATCCCTGAGCAGCTTGTCGGGATTATACTTGGGCATCCCCGATTCGTGCATCAGAGTGTCATTGCCCAGCATCTGCCAAAGCTCTTCCGCAATGTGCGGTGCAAAAGGATACAGCAGCCTGGGAATGATGGCGCAGGCACGGGCAAAGATAGCCTGCTCCGCTTCGTTCAGCTTGTCGGGCTCTTTGATTGCCGTAACGTTGTTCAGATGCTCCATCACAGCGGCGATGGCGGTGTTATACTGCATACGCTTGCCGACGTCGTCCAGCCACTTCTGGACTGTGTGGTGTGAGCTGTATTCCAGGTCTCTCAGTTGACGCGAAACTTCGCTGCCGCAGGCACAGGTCTTGAGTCCTGTAATGATCTGTTCGCGGTGGGTTTCTATCAGTCTCCAGACACGGTTAAGGAAACGGAAAGCGCCCATGACGCCGTCGTCGCTCCATTCCACATCCTTTTCCGGAGGCGAGGCAAAGAGCAGAAACACGCGCAAAGTGTCCGCCCCGAAACGGTCTATGATATACTTGGGGTCAACCACATTGCCCTTGCTTTTGGACATCTTGGCACCGTCTTTGGTGACCATGCCCTGTGTCAGCAGTCTGGCAAAGAGTTCATTGCATTTCACCCAGCCCAGGTCGCGCATAAATTTGTGAATAAAGCGCGCATACAGCAAATGCATGCAGGCGTGCTCGATGCCGCCGATGTATTGGTCCACGGGCAGCCAGTAGTTGGCTTTCGCATGGTCAAAAGGTTCCTTATCGTTCTTGGGGTCAGCATATCTGGCAAAATACCAGCTGCTGTCTACAAAGGTATCCATGGTGTCGGTTTCGCGTCTGGCAGGCTTTCCACACTGCGGACAGATGGTATTGACGAACTCAGGCACCGACAATAGCGGATTGCGCGTGGTTTTACCGACCTGAACATTATCCGGCAACAGGACAGGCAAGTCTTTGTCAGGCACCAGAACAACACCGCAATCGTCACAATAAATGACTGGGATGGGATTACCCCAATACCTTTGGCGGGATACACCCCAGTCACGCAGTCTGTAAGTCACGGTCTGCTTGCCGAAGCCCTGCTCCTCCATCCATTGGGAGATGGCTTGTTTGGCAGGCTCGTTTTCTATACCGTCAAACTGGGCAGAATTTACCTGGAAGCCCGGTTCCACATAGGCAGCGGTCATTTTGTCCACAACAAGGTCATGTTCCTTATTCTGAATAACTATCTTGATGGGCAGATTATACTTTTTGGCGAATTCAAAATCACGCTGGTCATGTGCAGGAACAGCCATCACGGCACCTGTGCCATAGTCCATAACGACGTAGTTGGTAATCCAGATCTGCACCTTGTCGCCGTTGACGGGATTGATGCAGAAGCGTCCTGAGAAGATGCCTTCCTTGGTGGTGTCTTCGGCTGTGCGGGCAATCTTGTCTTCGTTGATGACCTTATGGCAGAAATCATGCAAAGCCTTGTTGTCAGGCTCTTCAGCCAGCCATCTTTGCACGTAGGGATGCTCCGGCGGCAAAGCCATGAAGGTAACGCCGAAAATAGTGTCCGGACGCGTGGTGAAGACCTTTACAGGCTCGCCGGTCCCTTCCAGGGTAAAGTTGATTTCGGTGCCGAAGCTTTTGCCGATCCAGTTCTTTTGCATGGTGATGACACGTTCCGGCCACTCTATCATCTTGCTGAAGTCGAGCAGCTCTTCCGCATATTGCGTGATCCTGAAATACCACTGCTCCAGTTCTTTTTGCGTGACTACAGAGTCGCAGCGCCAGCAGTGACCGTTTTCCACCTGTTCATTAGCAAGCACGGTCTGGCAGGAATCGCACCAGTTCTGGAAGGACTTCTTCTTATAGACCAGCCCTTTTTCATAGAGCTTTTTGAAGATATACTGACCCCAGACGTAATAATCCGGACGGCAGGTGCTGACTTCACGTTCCCAGTCCAGGCAGAAACCCAGACTGTCGAACTGCTTATGCATGGCTGTGATACAGTCTTCCGTGGTCAGGCGCGGATGCGAGTTATGCTGGATGGCATAGTTTTCCGCCGGCATGCCAAAGCTGTCAAAGCCCATGGGCGACATCACGTTATAGCCTTCCATCATCTTAACGCGTGCAATGGCATCGCTGATTGAGTAGTTGGACACATGTCCGCAATGGAGGATTCCGGAGGGATAGGGAAACATTGCGAGGACGTAATACTTCTGCTTGTCTGTGTTGTCTAAAGCGTTGAAGATTCTCTTGTCCTGCCAGATTTTCTGCCACTTCTTCTCAATGTCCTGAAAAGGGTATTCCATCCTTTCCTCCTTGTTAGTTTATTCCTTTGGTAGCTCCAAAGTATTGATATTTTAACATATACACGGATTTGCACATAGGTGCATTTGTCAAGTGGATTGTACTATCAGGATGTTTTAACTGTTTCTATCTCCACCAGGTGCTTTCCCAGAATATCCTCCAGAGCACCAGGAAGACTATGACCAGAAGTAGTGCGATATCACCCCAATTCCTGATTTTGAGGTGGATTACATCGCTCCAAATCAGGACAGCGAACAAAACAAGCATACCCAATGCTATCAGGAGATAGTATTTCGGTTTCATGCCTAAAAGGTCACACCGACATTGATATTGGTCACAGCTGCCTTGATACCGATATCCCATTCCACAAATGTGCAACCCTTATCCCATC
>DAHVPA010000013.1 GCA_027318525.1 Candidatus Cloacimonadota bacterium
CTCATATCAGTTAAAAATATCAGTTCTGTATTGCTGTAAAGTGTAAAATGCATATCCCCTGTCCCGGAAGAACTGCAGATGTTCCCTGAACAGCTTGATGGCGCCTGAGCCAAGGTTCTTTTTTTTCAGGTTGGTACGCAGCTTTTCCGCCAGCAGGTATTGCAGCGGATTGGCTGAACGTCTGGCAACAGAATCTTCATCCTCTTCCACAATGCACTCATTGGGATGAATCAGGAAATTGACAGGTTTACCCGTGAGCTTTGCCTCGTGATGTAAAACAGCCGCCAGTGATTTGGTCAGAGCCGGGGCAATCCTCATAAAGGTGCCGATATAGGGCACCAGCAGGGCTGAGACCGGGATTTCCAAAATCCTGCTGTGACCTCGTCTGGAAAGACTGGCGGTATCAGCATAATAGGGCATTCGCGGTGCCATCAGTCTATCCAGCTTCTTCAAAGCTCCAAAGGAGAGAAAGCTATCCGCCCGTTGTGAAGAGATGGAGCTGTCTATCTGAAAACCTGAACTTTCCAGTGCTTTGGGCGTAAACTCATTGACCCGCAGAGCCGGAGCCCTAAAGGAAACCACACTCACTCCCGCAATCCCTTCCAGGATGTCCTTTGCCTTGCGCATCTGGCTGCACTGCTGATGATAACCCAGCCTGTCCAGCGCAAATTCATCCTCGTGGGAATAGCCGTGGCAGGCGACTTCATGCCCGTCAGGCAGAACCATTCTGACGATGTCAGGATACTTCTCTGCAATTTCTCCCGTGAAGAAGAAAGTAGCTTTAATCTCCATCTGGCGATAAAGCTCGAGCAGAGCCGGCATCCCTTCCTTCAGGACTTTTTCCGCTGTTGCATTCCTCTGCTTGTTAAAGCGGATGGAAGTGCTCTCTACATCATTTGTAGCAAGAAAATATGTCTTCATTCGGTTTGAATTCTTTGATTACGACTGCCGGATTGCCGCAGACGATAACGTTGGGCGGAATCTTTCCTGAAGCGGTGGAACCTGCACTGACGATGGAGCACTCCCCCACCTCAGTTCCCGGCAGCAGAGTTCCCGATACACCCACCCAGGAACCCTTGCGCAAAACCACAGGAGCCAGGTAGGATAGCAGTCTCCCCTTGAAATGCAGATAGGGATTGGAATGGGTGATGATGTAATTATTCCCTGCCAGAGCCGTGTAATCCTCCAGCACGATATACTCCGGATGAGCATTGTCCAAGATACAGTGCATGCCGAGCATCACACCTTTTCCGATGGTCACACCACGCCAGCGGTGCAGCTGAATGCGGATGGAATTGACCGGGCAATTGTAGGCAAGCCCTTGCAGCAGCCAGTTTTTCAGCTTGGTCCAGACAAAGGAGACAGTGCTGACTTCCCGCCTGGAGCTTGATACGGCGACCTGTTCCCGGATATTTTTGGAGGGCGTGTAATAGGGAACGGAAGTGAATTTCTTTACTTTTTCCTGTTGCGCCATTGTTTCACCCACTTTTTTGCTGTGTATTTAGGTAAAGTCAGGATGTAATATCGCACCAGCCATTTGATGAGATTGTCATTCCAGCGGGCGGGATGGATATTGAGCATGATTTGCTCCGGCAGCAGTCCCTGTTCCAGATGGCGAATCAGGTCGTCCGTGCTGTGGATGGGAAATCCCAGGCTACTCTTGACCTCGTCCCTGATGCTGTATTTATGCCCATCCCAACAGTTGCCGGTATCGGTCAGATACAAAACTTGATCAAAGTCTATTGATAGATACGGTTCGCCAATCAGCCCAAAGGAACGGTAGTCCGCCTTCTGCCAAATATCAAGGTTGTTGTGCCGGGAAAGAGGTTTGCCGTGCATGGCTGCTGTTTTGATTGGATAAAAGTTCCTGAGTTTTGCCAGATTCCTGCCGAAACTGTCCAAAGCCTTTTCCTGATTGCCGTGCTGAGTAGCCAGGTCTTCGTAATGATAGCCGATTTCATGCCCCAGAGCGATAATCTTTCTGATTATCTCAGGATTGAAAGACAAAGGGGACATTCGGAAGTAATATGTTGCTTTGGCACCTGCTTCCGCCTCAGCATTTGCCATCTGCAACGCATTCACAGGCCAGGAATCAACGTCATGCCGCAAGATGACAGCCTTTTCCGGTGCAGCGTTAAAATACTGCTCCATGGTCTGAAAGCTGTAGCGGGCAGCTTTTAATTCCGCCAGTAACCGCCTGTATTGCGCCAAGCTAAAATCACGCATAAACACTCATTAGATAACCATTAACCGAACTTATCAGATCTGACAATTCCGTTGATTCCTTGCTTGCTGCGAGGGGTTATCAAGGGCTAACCCCTCGTTGACCCCTCGTTGATCCCCCGCATTAATTGGGCAGGAAGGGATGAAAAAAAATAAACAGACCAGACCCAGAAACACCATATTACTGAATCCAACGGATAACTTCAAAAGCTTCTGCAAAAACGCTGCCAACCTGTGCTCCCCTTGTATATGCCAGACCCTTTATGAAGTTTTCTGAGAAATAATGCCGGTTCAGATACATTTGTGATTTGTATTGCAGAAGCATCTTAACCTTTCTCTCCATATGCCCGTCATTCAGTTTTATAAACAGCTGAGAATTAAAGGAGACTTGATTCCAGGGGAGTTCGTAACAGATGATGCTGCTGTTCATTTTGAACGCACGCACCATTTCATTAGCTACAACGATATGATCCTGATGATAGTCGTTTAAAGAGGGTCCGATTACGAGATTGGGTTTATATTCATTCCTGACTTTTACCAGTAGTTCGAGCACTTCCTGTCTTTTTTCAGACAGTTTCCTGACCTCAAAGTTATTAATCATATAGTTGTTGGCGGACAACCCAAGATAGTCTGCGACAGAAACAAATTCCTTTATCAGAGTGTCTTTGGGCATGTCTGCCGGAAGAGAACCTTCAGCAGTTGAAAAGACGATCCAGAACAGCTCGTTGTTTTCTTCAATAAGTTTACAGATTGAACCACCGCAGCCCAATTCAGCGTCATCTGTGTGCGGAGACAAAATCAGAATTCTGTTTTTCATTGCTTATCACCTTTATTTCTGCTTTCCTGAAAAGCTTTGATTGGAACAGCCGGATTACCTATCCAGGTATCCCCATCAGGTATATCCTTGGTTACAATAGCACCCAAACCGACTGTGCAGTTATCACCTACTTTTTTGCCGTTCCTCACACAAGCTCCCGGAGCAATCCAGCAGTTTTTTCCAACCTGTGAGCTACCGCAAAGTATTGCACCGCCAATAACAAGTGTATGTTCTCCCACGATTACATTATGGGCAATAATAACCAGATTGTCAATCTTACTGCCTTTGCGGATGATTGTGTTGCCCAGAGCTCCACGATCAATGGAGGTATTGGTACCGATTTCCACATCGTCTTCAATAATCACGCCACCTATGTGAGGAAACAATACAAGCTCACCGTTTTCATCCCTGCTGTAACCGTATCCGCAACTCCCGATAACAGAACAAGAGCCAACCGTAACGTTATCACCCAATTGTGTATTGTCTTCCAGATGACAGCTGTTGCCTATGTTGCAATTCTTACCGATGATGCACTTTTCGATCACAGTATAAGCTCCAATTTCAGTTCCATCGCCGATGACTGCTTCTTTGCTGATTATAGCAGTAGGATGGATGCCACGGGATTTGTGAGTTACGAAAAGTCCGTTGACCAATCTGGAAAAAAGAAGTTTGGGATTATCACTTTTTATAAAGCACCTGTTGGAAAGCATATCTGGCGGAATGCTGAAACGTTTGTCGCAAACTATGACAGGAGCAGGACAAGAGACAAGCTCATGAATCACTTCAGGACCATATCCCTTAATCCAGATCAGAGAATGTTCATTAGCTTCAGCAAGTGTCCTGGCATTGTCAATAGACACTATTGATTCCTCACCGGCGATTTCTACATCCCCTGCAAAGAACTTTCTGATATCCTCGAAGTTATAAATAACTCACCTCCACAATAAAGAGAATTCAGGCTGACGCATCCGTTGTAAACTGAGTGATGACTGTTAGATGTTTCTGCTTATCTTTTCTATGATAATATCAGCAGCATTGCCTTCGCCAAAGTGATTACCGTAATCTGAACAAGACCAGCCTGTCCGGTAAGCATCAGTTATAGACTGCACTGATGCATCTGCCAGTTTGTTCCAGCCATCCTGCACTGTTTCCACCCAAGGTGTGGTTGGAAATATAGTGATACATGGTTTTTTCAGACAATAAGCCTCACGCTGTACCCCCCCGGAATCAGTGACAATTATCCGTGATTTTGCTTCCAACATTATAAAATCGAGATATCCGACGGGTTGAATAAATTTTACATTATCTGGTTGAATGATTCCTGCCTGGTCAATAACTTTCCTTGTGCGGGGATGAACCGGAAAGACGACTGTTTCGTTAAAACTGGCTAAAGCCTTGATTATGTTGGCAAGGTTTTGGACATTATCGGTATTCTCCGCTCTGTGAATGGTAACAAGACAATAATCGTTTGGAATCACTCTCAGTTTACTAACTATTTCCGAAACAGATTCGGCTCTTTCCAATCCAAACAACAGTGAGTCATACATTACATCCCCAGTAAGAAAAACATTAGTAGAAAAACCTTCAGCCTTCAGGTTGTCAACTGCTGTCTGGGTAGGAGCGAAAAGCAGAGTGGAAAGCCTATCGGCAATTACTCTGTTTATCTCCTCCTGGATGGTCATATCAAAATTCCTGAGTCCCGATTCCACATGGGCAATAGGAATCAGAAGCTTTGCAGCTGTCAGTGCCGTTGCCATAGTAGAATTTGTGTCTCCGTAGATCAATACAAGTGACGGTCTGATTTCATTGAGTACTTCTTCCAGCTTGATCATCATCTGAGCTATTTGTTTAGCATGGCTGTCTGAGCCGACACCCAGATTGATATCGGGTTGCGGAATTTTAAGTTCGCTGAAAAAAACATCAGACATATTAGCATCATAATGTTGCCCTGTATGGACCAGATACTCGTTGTAACTATTCCTGATTTTCCTTGAGATTGTGGAAGCTTTGATGAACTGAGGTCTTGCTCCGACGACTGTTACGATAGTTTTCATGTAATTTTTTTCCAGCTAGTTTTTATTTAAAGGCATAATAATCAAATCCTTGCTTTTTGATATCCTGCAGAGAATTCGGGTAATTTTCGATAAACCAGATCCAGAAAGCTGTGACGTTAATCTTATCATTCATTAACCTCTCTCTTTTTTTCTGCCACTGCTGGTTCAAATCATCCTGTTCGAGCAAGTTCTTAATTTTTCCGAGCATCCAATCATATTGACGAGGTAAAAAAGCGTATGTCAGACCGTATTTTTTTTCTTCTTCCTCCAGAAGTGATACCCTTCCCGCAACCGAATTACATCTGATGGACGGTACACCTAAGAGCGCTGCTTCAGTGCACATGGTCTGACCGTCACAGATAAGCATTTGTGAAAACTTGAGAAAATCATGCATCTCATGAGGTGCTATAGGCATACGAAATGGTTTGAATTCGTCTTCTAATTCGGACTCCATTGTTATAAACACCTTCCCCCGGGATGAGAGAAGGTCAACCAAAGCCTTTTTCTGCTTATTACTCAGACCTTGAACCCCCAAATCATGATGTGCTTTAAAAGCTACGAACCTCAGAATAAAATACTTTTCTCCGGGTTCCAAACCGTATTTCCTTAGTGTCTCAGGATTTGGTGTATAGTATTTGGGGTGCAGATATGCAATTTCCTGATAACCAGGATAATAGACAGCATTACTGAGATTTTCGAAAGACAGAGCATCGGGAGTGAGAATAGTATCTGCATATGGAGCGACGAAATAACGGGTAAAAGGCAACAAAACCTGATCATCATCATCGAAACTTATCGATTTGGCTGATGTAAATCTGGCGGCATGAACCACAGAAGCCGAGGCACCCATGGCAATATCAATGTTCTCACGCTTGATCAGCTTGTATATCTCATGATCAAAATGCATCTGCTTTACAAGTTTCCCTGCCAATCCCGCACCTTTACTGCCCAGAGGAATGTATTCAATCTGATAATGCTGCAACAGCCCTTCAATCATAGGTTCACTCTTGCAGGTGACAATAATCTTGTGACGGTTGATAAGTTCTTTGTATAGATTCCTGAAATAGTGCACGTGGGCGGGATGACCAATATCTATTAGTATATTCATATTACCTTAAAACCAATCTGTATAAATGTTCAGTGACTGAATAGAGGAACGAATTGGGTTTGGTAAAGCGTCCCACATTTATGAATTCTGTCCCAAACCGTTTCTTATATTCCCGGGGTTGATAGGGACGGTTGGGATTGCCTCCCCCGCCGAAATCAAACACTTTATATCCATTGTTCCAGCCGTATTCCAGCAGACTCCAGATCATCAGGTCGCCCCCATGTTTATCACGATAACATACATCTGTGGCTGTGTATAAAGCTGTTATCCGTTTGTCATAAAAAGCAGCCAGTTGAGCCGTAACAGGAATATTTCCAGAATAGACAAACCAGAGCCTGATAACACCTTCCGGCATCAGATTAACCAGATTCTCAAAGAACTGCAAAGGTTTGATGGGGTGGCGCTTTCCTTTGTAAAGAGTTTTCAGCATCTGATAAAACACTTTTATTGCTTCAGGACTGCTGTCTTCCCTAATCTGCAGGTTATGTTTTTCTTTCGCTTGACGGATACGCTTCTGTTTATCACGTTCGAGTGCTGACCACATCTGTTCTGGTTCCCTGATTGGGATTATGGCATTGAGATGGTCCTGTCGTTGAAAACCGTAGTTCTCAAGTATCTGCATCTGCTCATCCGGCAACAGGCTCTGCGGACGTATCTGGACAAACAGCCCTTTTGATTTGCCGACCATCTTCCTGACTGTTTCCTCAAAAGTAGCTCCATCCCCTTCACAAACAGGTTCGGTGTAGAAAACCGTCCTGGTGGAAAATCCAGTAAAATCCCAGGCTTCACGTCTGATTTCTCCGATTGTGAACGGATTTATCTCCACAGGCTTGTGGAATCTGGTCCGGTTAAGGACTTTTGTGAATTCAGGAAGATTGTAAAAATACACTTTTCGGAGGTTCACCTTGCATTCAGTTTTGGATGTCTTGCCAGATAGAAAATGCCATTGACCAGCAGGAACAGGGCAATAACCATCAGGGCAAAGGTCAGGAACAGGTTGTTATACAGGAAGATGAATGTCTTCGATAGCGGCTTGGTGATATAGGTGTTATAACCATGCAGTGGGTATGTGAACCTGTTCACGTTAAAATAACTATACAACTGGAAATAGGGCATATTGATCAGGGGAGCCATCCTCATTTCATTGGGTTCATAGGCGTAATCCAATATTGATTTCCTTTGTTTCTGATAGAACTCATTTAATCCCTTGGGCGCATTGTTCGTATCCAGAAGATACCATTTACCCTTCAGCCTATATTCAACTACAGAATGCTGATTGCCTTTGATGCCATAAAGGATTACGGGGCGTGATTCGATGCCATATTGACCCAGCACATGGTAAAGCAACCTTGTAAATCCGGCACATTGGGCTTCCCTGTATTTCAGGATGAATGACAGGGAATATCCCCATTTGGGACGCTTGCTCAAGTCAAAGTGTTCCAGTCTTTTGTTCCTGTTCCCGTCGTCTATCACCTGGAACAAAGTATCCCGGATAGCCTGAACCTCTTCAAATGACGAAGCGGTTTTATGGCTGCCCAGATATTCCTGCATGAATTTGTGCAGGATAATCCTTTCCCTGATGTGCACCACTGAGAATATCAATGCAATGACCAACAGGGCGATGTTAATCGCTTTCCTCACACTACAACTCCTCAAAACCAGTTATTTTATGCAAATTCTTTTATAATACCTTGCTTGCTGCGAGGGGTTATCGTGGGCTTACCCCTCGATGACCCCTCGTTGACCCCCCGGGTCAAAAGTGATGGACTAAACCAACCGGGCAGAATCGGACGGGATTTATCAATTATCGGGACAAGGGCGGGATATGGTTCAAGCAGCCCCGGTCTCTGTCAACTGCAGCCAGTAATAGAGATTTATCCACTTCCAGATATCCCTGGCAATATGCGCCTGACGAGCCAGATGCCTGTCATACAAAGCACCGGCTTTAATAGGGTCAATGTATTCATGCAGGACGGGCTGAGCCAGGATTTCCCGGATTCTGGTCTGCCACATGGGCAGTCTGAACCATTCATCCTGCGGGGTGTCAAAGCCGACCTTGTCCTGCCTGAGCCTGATTTCCTCAGGTAAGATACCCTGCATTGCCTGCCTGAGCAGATGCTTGGTCATGCCACCCCGGATAATCAGGTCAGACCTTGTGGCAAGAGTATGCTCGACCAATCTGTAGTCAAGGAACGGCACCCTTGCTTCCAGTGAGAAATGCATGGAATTGCGGTCTTCCCACTTCAGAAGATGTTCGAGTTTGAACTCAAAGTGATTAATCAGGGCATCCTGCAGAGTCTTTGATGAGTAAAGATTGTCTGACACCTGATTGGACTGGAGGTATTCAGACGCAAAGTCACATTGCAGATAGTTGTGTTCGCCGGCACGGACCTTGGCACGTAAACCGGCTGGCAGCAAAAAGAAGAGCAGGGATTTTAATGCGGTCAGAGACTGATGCCGCATCTGATATGCCAGCATCTCCTTGCTCAGAGAAAGCAGTTTGCCACGCTGCAGCAGCTCTTTGAAATAGAAGCCGAAGAAATAATGATAACCGGCAAGCTGCTCATCAGCGCCCTGTCCGTCCAAAGTCACCACCACATTTTGTTTAGCCAGTTCCATCACCTTATACTGGGCATAGGGTGAAGTGGATGGAACCGGTTCTCCCATGGAGCTGATAAAATCATACGCATCATCATAGAGGCTTTGAGCCGTGGGTGTGATGAAGTGCATATTGGTCAGGAGCGGTTTATAAAGATTGATGAATTTGGATTCATCGCCCTGCTCACCGGGAGTGTAAACTGCCGAAAAAGTGTGCAAATCGTTTTTGTTAAATTTCTGAATCAGAATGGAAGCAAGGCTGGAAGAATCAAGCCCTCCACTCAGGCAAATCCCGACCGGCACATCGCTGCGCAATCTGAGTTGGGTGGAAGAAACCATGGTCTCCAGAAACTCGTCTGCCGATGTGAATGGACTGGTCAGTCTCCCGCGCAGGTCATACCATTTTGCTATGTGAATACCCGATTCATCAATCTTCAGTTTATTGCCATGCGGCAGCTTTTTTATCTGCTGATAAAAGGTGTCGGAAGTTTGGTCGGTGCGGTTGAAAACCAGGTAATCCAGAATGGCTTGTTTGTTTATGCCTGCCGTTTTTCCTTTGGACAAAACAAGAGAATTCAGGTCGGATGCAAACCAGAAACTGACATCGTCAGACCAGTAATAAAAGGGTTTGACGCCAAACCTGTCTCTGGCGGCAAACAACGTCTTGTTGGTCTTATCATAGATGGCAAAAGCCCACATTCCGTTGAAATGATGCAGGCAATCCTCTCCCCATTCCCGGTAACTTTCCAGCAAGACTTCCGTGTCTGTTCTGGTGGTAAAAACGTGACCCTTGGATTCCAGCTCGCTGCGCAGCTCGATATAGTTGTAGATTTCACCATTGAAAACGACCACATATCTTTGGTCTGAGGATAGCATCGGCTGATGTCCTGCCTGGGAAAGGTCTATGATGCTCAGTCGAACAAAGCCAAGCCCGGTGCTGCCATCCAGGAAAGTGCCCTGGTCATCAGGTCCGCGCTGCTTCATAATCTGCATCATCTTGAGCAGATCACTCTCGTTAACGGATGCTTGGCTAAAGTTGATTATTCCGCAGATGCCGCACATCAGTTCACAATTTCCTTATAAACTCTTTCGATTTTAACTGCAATCTCCTGTAGAGACAATCCCAGCCCCAGCATTCTTTCCCTGCCATTAGTGCGGGATTTCTTAGCCAATATCTGATTAATGGCTTCAGCAATCTCGTTAGCATTAAATCCTGTTATAAAACACAACTGAGTGTTTCCAATAACCTGCCTGACATCACCCACATCAGTGCTGACAATTGGGCAATTGGCAGCCATAGCTTCTTTGATAACCATGGGCGAACCTTCCCTGATTGAGGTCATCAGCAACAAATCGACCGCAGAATAGAGTAAAGGAAGTTGTTCATCGGAAAAATCAAAGAATTCTATCAATACAGGTTGTCCCGGTACAAGAGCAACAGCTTCCCTGGCAAGCTTACTGTTCTTTTCAATTCTGTCAAAGGTGGAACAAAACAGGATATAAACACCTTGTGGATTCATATCAAGACTTTGACGAGCAACAGCTTTATCGCAAGGTATAAACCTATCCATATCAATCCCATGGGGAATACAGACTGTTTTAGCCGCAGGAAGATAACTCAGCATCTTTTCATTAACGACAATGCACTTCCTGGACAACCTATAGATAATACCTTTCGATATAAACCTCAGGTTTTTCTTGTTCAAATCGCAACCTAAAAAAGATGCCACGACCGGCACCCTTCTCTGCATTACTGCAACCAGGCATGACCAGATGAAATGTGCATGAATCACGTCATACTTCACTGTTTTAACTTTTTTACGCAACAGCAAAGCACGGTTGAAATATGATTTCCATCCCTTTCCGGAAATCTGGAACACATCAACTTGATGACCCAGCCTTCTTATAGATTCACACTGAGCAGCAGTGAAAGGTGCTATTCCAAAGCGTTTGTTATTAGAACTGGCAATGAAGAGTATTCTCAATGCAGATAATCCATCAGCCATTTTTTAAGAGAATACTCAGCCGATAAAGTAGGACTGTCTCCCAGTTCCCTGAAGAATGGAGTTTGAGCTGAAAACACTTCTGAATGTGCCTTGTATGAAATCTTATTCCAATCTGAAGCATGATAAGCTGCGTGTTTATACAGTGATTTATACAGAGTTCGTTTGTACAGAAAAGGTATGGCGATGTTGACAGGGTAAAATGGCGAGACGAGCTGCCCTGGGCTGTATCCTCTGCCTGTAACCATATGCATTAGTTTGGGATAGTTATGTTTAAGAATTGGCAGATAGAACATCTGCCCTTTTCGTAAATCGTGGGTATTCCTTTTAAAAGCATGCTTGTTTAACGTGGGAACAGGTGTTTGTAATATATATTCGACAAAATCATCATCAATATAAGGAGATAGGACTGTAGTAAAAACACGCGAGGCATGGAATTCCTGACCAAAGAACTTCCAGAGTGAATATCTGATAGTGAAGTAATATAGGTTTAGATAAGGCTGGTCATAGATCATCACTTCTGATAGATTTCTCCTGATGTGGTCACAAGCTCTGGCTGATACTTCTTCTTTAAATGATGGTTGCACAGACAGTGGTAACTTGCTCAGAGCAGAAGATATATCAGTATCTGATATTCTATCCTTGTAAACAATGTCCACCATTGCAGGAAGAATGTTTGTATCCATCATATTGTTGGGTCTGAGTAGCTCGCTACCGATATATCCAGTATGACATACCCTTGCCATAGGAGCCAGCTTCAGATGCGAATACATCTGGTTACTGCGCTTGATATTACCTATCCCATCAGTAAGATACATCAGTTGATTGGCATAGTAATCATAATCAGAAAAATAATCACTTCCAAATTCAATCCAAGTATAATCAAGGTTGAGCTTACGTGCCATAATGCGCGGTATAGCCACATCATCACTGTGTTCTGTTGCGCCATATGAATAATACTTAATTCTGTTTTTATGGGCTATGTTGCGTGATAGAAGTGTTCTGCTGTCAAAACCACTCGTCAGAGATGCATTGATTGGTTCATCATTAGCCAGAAACATATCGGTAATCTGATTAAAAATATCTGGTGTATCTCTGTATGTCTGTTCCCAGTTATACTTGCCTGTTTTACCCAGAAAGTCACTCAGATTGTAGTAAGGGACAACTTTTGTTTCGTTAGAAGCCAGAGAATATTGCAGAAAAGAATGATTATCAAGGACATGAACATCCTCGACAATGTTCAAGTCACCCAATGGATAACCAAACAGCATCTGCTCCATTATTGCCACGTGATCAGGCTCTGCTTTACTGAGATTCTTGATAATGCTGTCGAGGTTAGTGGAGAGCATCAGGTTATCTCCCCGATGATACCAATTGAGTTTAAACAAGCCGGATTTATTTACAAAAGCCGTCAGACACTTATTTTCTTTATCGTATATAGTAAGTACAAAAAGCCCCTTGATTTTCCTGATAATATCGGTTTGGTAAAGCTTATAAATGTCAGCCAAATCCTGATGAGTAAGTTCATTCTTATATGAGCTTTCTGCTTGCAAAGAAAAATTGGGGAATATCCTTCCTACCTTGATAATGGTATAACGATCATTCTCAAAGATAAGAGGCGATTCATTATCAAAACCAGTTACGTAAAAAAGAATGCCATCAGTTTGTTTTTGTTCAATTTGGTTAGGGATACCACGGAGAAAGTCCCTGCAGATTCCAACATGATATGCTGTTTGTTGAGTCTTGTTTATGCCTATAAACAAATCAAAGGCATTATGCATCAAAATCTCCTTGTAAAAGAGTAAAATACGAATTTGTCTGAGTCAGATTCAGATTATCGGTCTTGATGTATCCTCCGGGTATGTAGTTTCTGGACAGTAGAGGTAGTTTCATCAGAATGGAAGTCATCATGGAAGAAAAGTGGTGATACTTGACCATCACGATATTGTGTTGTAAGGCATAGGTTTTCACCCCATGAATCAATGCCTGAAGCAGTCCTTTCAATCCAAATAGAGGATCATACCAGAAATCAACCAATACCAATTCATTAAATTTATAAGATTCATGCCTGAATTCCGAGAATATGGCATATGCTGCCAATGTCTCGTCATGATATATTCCGACTAATAAACGCTTTGCGCTGTACCACTTGACGACAGACGATGATCTGTGATTTGTGTATGGATAAATACTTTTGGTTCTTTCCCATAAATCATCAATTTCTGATTCTTTTATTCCGCTAAACCGTACTTGAAAGGAGTGGTTGAACAGCAATGTACTGACCGCATCCCTAGCTTGAATTAATATACCTGCAGGATAACTAAGGCAGCAATACTGAGATGGCAGAAAACACTTCAGAGCATCAAAGGGTCGAATCAACTGGTAACTGACCTTTTCAGCACCCCAAGGATATCTTTTATAGCCGAATTTCAGAATTAATCTGATGACGTCCTCTGTCGCGGTTGTATTAAAACACAGCATCCCGCTGGATGCAGTTCTATTCTGTGCCCAAAGATCAATACTCCATTTTCGATAAGATTTATGAACCCGCCAAGTTGTCCCATTAAATGCTCTGATCTTAGTTCCTTCAGCATTGAAGAAAGTAGGGAAACTACCAACAAAACCTTGAATCCGGTCTTCTGCTATAATAACAAAACCGCTTGGCCAGTCTGTGATATAAGCTGGATTCTCATCCCACCAATAATTGAATCTCTTGAGCCAGTCTTCTTTTGATAACCTGTCATCCGGGAAAGAGGAGTTAAATTCCGCCAAAGCTGTATAATCATCTTTGACTATAGCCCTGATGACTAACTGGTCTGTCATCTTACCGTATATCCACCATCAATAATATAATTGGCTCCAGTGATCCATCTGCTGCGTTCTGAGAGTAAAAAGGCAGCCAGATTAGCAACGTCCTCAGGCATTCCAATTCCCAAAGGAATATCTTTGAGCCTGTTTATTCTCTGTTCTTCATCAAGTTTATCCAACATGTTTTTTATCATGTCCGTCATGACTGTACCGGGCGAAATACAATTGGCTCTGATTTTTTTATTTGCAAGTTCTAATGCTATTGCACGAACTCCTGATATTAAAGCACCTTTACTAGAAGCATATCCCGTTAGTCCTGGACGGGCTATTACACCCATTGTTGAAGCGATGAACACCAAGCTGGCACCCTCTTCACTTACGAATTTCTTCTTTGTCACAATTCTTGATAGTTCAAAAGCTGCAAAGGTATTAACGGCAAAAATTGATTTGTAATCATCAGGTTTAGTAGACTTAATTGGTAATGTAAATTCTGTTCCTGCACTATAACACAATCCGGAAATCGGTTTAGTTTTCAGAACTGCATCCGTTATCACTGGTTCAATCAGAGAATAATCGGTGATATCCAAAGCATAGGCAAGATGTTCACCCTCGGATAGCATTTGCTTGGTCTTATCCAGCTCTTCTTCCCTTCTTCCAATCAATATGATGGTTGCTCCCAATTGTGAGCAGGTTACTGCTATTTGCCTACCGATTCCTGAACTGGCTCCAGTAACTACAATCACTTTTTTTTTTAAGTCGATAAACTGCTGATCCATCAAACCTTCTCTTATTATAGTTCACCCAGTGCTGAAACAGAACAATGCGAGAGACTGGTTATTACAGTTCCCCAGGATAATCCAACACCAAATCCTGATAGAGCTACCTTAATCTCTTTATTTTTTATTGATTGCCCTAAACGGGATACCAGAGTCAGCGGTATTGAGACAGAGCTGGTATTGCCGTATTTATCAAGAGAATAAAGCACTTTACCCGGTGAGATTTTGAATTTTTTTGCGATATGGTCAGTGATAAACTTATTCGCTTGGTGTGGGATAAAATAGTCAATCTCATCCCAATTCGTACTTGCTTCTGCTAGTGTGGCTTTGATGTCAGCAGGAACTGATGTTATGGTAAAGTTAAACACAGCAGGACCATTCATACTGCCGTGTTCTTCTGTTCTTATGCTGCCATCCTCATACTGTCGTTCAAGTAATGTTTCTACCGAACTTGGCTTTCTGTATCCACCTCCAGGCATCAGAATGTGTTCATAACCAGAACCATCTGAATTCATTGATATCACAGTCGGATTTTCATTATCAATTTTCTCCACCAAAGTGGCAGCACCTGCATCTCCAAATAGAAGAGATGTGCTTTTATCCTTTGTTGAATAAGCTTTGGATTTTGTTTCGCCATTGAGTAACAGCACCTTTCTGATACCAGGTTGGGAAGCCATTAAAAATGCTGTAGCTAAACCGTAGACGTACCCAGAGCAACCAAGGTTGATATCGAAAGCACCTGTTGATTTAGCTAAATTCAATTTGTCCTGCAGCAGCATGGATGTTGGTGGAGTCCGGTAATCGGGGGTTTGAGACACGAATATTAAAATGTCTATTTCAGTCCGGTCAATCTTATTATCGTTAAGCAGCCTTTCTGCTGCTGCCAGGCATAAATCAGATGAACAGGTCTGATCATCAGCAAATCGCCGCTCAGCTATTCCTGTCATTTTAATAATTGAAGCCACTTCTTCAGCAGACATAAAATGCGTATATTCTGAATTTTTGATAATCTTCTTTGGAACGACTGCCGCAATTCCGGTAATCCCAACATTTTTAAAATGAAGATAAGCCATATTTCTTTATCCGGCGTGTTTATCCAGATATTCTGATAGTGCTCTGACAGTCCTGCATTGCCGAAAATCATCCAGTGGTACCACCATTCCAAAATCCTCATCAATCTTGGCAATTACAGACAGATAGGCAAGGGAATCCCATTCCTCATATTCCCTGAATTCATCCTCTGGTTTGACTGTGCCGGCATCTCTTTCCAGCAGTTCTTCCATCATGGTAATGACTGTTTCCAACATGTTGACTCCTTATATTCTTGAATTAAGATAGGCTGTATATTCTTGATGGGTTGTGGTCCAGATATTGTCACGATTCTTATGTAATGTCTCGAACAGCGGCTGCATAATTGACGAAACCACTGCTTCCGGGCAGGATGGATGAAACCATAGGACTGCAACCTTCTTGTGCTTAATCGCCCGTTTGATGATTTGTTTGTAATAAAAGCGATGAAACCAGAGTGACCAGCCCTTTCTGATAGTTATCTCGGCTGTATTCCTGAGTTCCCAGAGGCGGTCAGCCCTTTTGGCAGGAAGGCTTATCCAATTGCCATCATCAGTTCTGTATGACTCATAGCCCAGTTCTGCCAAGTCGGTGATGTGGCCAATCTGGTGTCCCGGATGAACAAATGATTTCAGCTTGATTCCCCTGTCCTCAGCCAGAATGCGGCATTGTTCCAGTTCAGCCATAAACAATTCTCGAGGACATCTTTCATCAGAGCAATCTATATGGGAAAAGGTGTGGCATCCGATTTCATGCTGAACTGCTGTATTCTGGATGGCATCCATGATATCCGCGCCATACCAGGCAGGGTCGGTTTCCTGGTTAGTGCAAGGGTCGGTATCATACCAATCCCCCTGTCTGAAAGACCAGAATTCATTGGTGAAATAGGCTGGATGCGGCAATTCCGGATGTTTACCCCGTTCATCAGCTATACATTCACTCAAAAATAAATGCCCCACAGTTGCCCAGGTGATTGGGATTCGATATTTCTCACACAAGGCAAGGATTTGAGGCAGGTTACGCCTGGTCTGCAAACCCAGTTTAACAGGTCTCAGCTTGTCCTGAGCGGAAGATTTGGAATGCCGGAATGCCCAGGCTCCTTCCAAATCGGCGGAAATCAAGCAGACAGCCTTGTATTTATCGGGTATCAGGTCAGTTGCAACTTTGCCTGTTTTATCCAAGGCAGGATTACGTTTGAAGATTACCCGGAGTGCGGCGAGACTTTGTCTCAGCATTTACTCTGCAGACTCTCTGTAGATGTTAAGGAGTTTATTAAGATTGGCTGTATAATTAAACTTTTCGTGTAACGTAACATAAGCGTTGGAGGTCATGTTATGGCGCGATTCCGGATTATCCAGAGCAAAAGTGAGCTTATCCTTCAGGTCAGCAGGATTCTCAGCTTCAAAAAGTAAACCGTTGTAACCGGACTGGATGATTTCGCATGTTGCACCAATATCGGAAGCTACAACCAATAAACCGGTGCTCATATATTCCAGGATGGAATTGGATATGCCTTCCCTGTATTGCTTCGTGGAGCATAGCACTCCAGTCCCATATTCAGTAAGAATCTGCTCCACCCGTGAATTATGACCATAGAATCTGTAATAAGGCTCAAGCTGTTCATTCCTGACAAATTCCTTCCATTGCCGCTGATGTTTGCCATCCCCGACCAATCCGACACTGATGATTCTGCCTTCCCGTATCAGTCCGGCTGTTGCTGTAAAAAACGTCTTATGGTCTTTGTAATCGCTGAAATTTGCAACCATTACAATACTGGCAGGGGAACCTTTCGTCCTTTCAAAGCGAGTGGGGTCAATTGCATTATACAGGACATAGCCTTTGCGCACATGATAATACTTGAGCCCGGCAAAGCTGTTGGCTATGATGACAGATGACATCTGCAGAAGGAGCACATCAATCAGGTATGCCCAGGATTTTTCCACTCCGGCATGACGAATAGCACCATTGATAATCCTCTTCCTGAAAAAGCAGGAAGCTATTAACAAGAACAGAATGGACAGGCTGTCCATCGCATGATATACTTTATCCTCCGGATGAGAGCGGATAAACTCACGCAGGGCAGAGACAGTCCTGATAAAATGAGACTTCATTCTGTCGATGACCAGAACTCTATCCGGGAACAACTCTGCCAGCTTAGTATATAAAAGACCTTCTGAAGAAAGAGAGATTACCTGAAACTCAAC